>NZ_JBQSXG010000037.1:0-26801 GCF_052378005.1 Psychrobacter sp. AOP31-B2-9 | reverse complement strand
TACAGCAGTGGTAGCAACTTTGCTATTAACTGTTGTATTTGCTTTGGTCGCCATAATAGTTGGAGTCATTTTAAAACGTTTTAATTTTAGAATTAATTCTCTTTTTAAGTATCTGATTTTATTTTTTATAGGTACTATCAGTGCTTTTCTAACGATTGGTGCGCTCGAATTATGGTTTGTCACTTATACACCATCCGTGCTGATAGGACTTTCGGCGGTCAGTATTATTTTTTGGATTGTTGTTACGATATCAGGTAAGTTTAGTATACCTAAAGAATGAAGTTACGCCACTAACGTAAACCATTAGCTTATGGCAAATCTTGAAAATTCACTAGGGAGCCGAGCGTATTTGAATTTGCTATAGGCATACTCAAATACGCTCGGCTTTTTGGTGTCAGTGTCAGAGTTGGGAAATGACCTTGCTAAATCGTATAGTAAATAACTTTAATACCAACAGCTGACCAAGTCCAAAACCACCACATCTGCAATATTAACTGGGCAGGTTTGGTGGTTTTTTAGGCTTTGGTAACGATGTTTTGGTATCGCTCACAGAAGATTCCGCATGGTTATTATCACTATCAAAATCATTTGGTGTTTGATTATATTGAATATCGTCAGTATAGGGCACACTATTGAGCTCTTCATCCATCAAACTATCGTCAAGGTCAACAGTATTGTGAGAAGGAGCGTGAGCTTGTGCGTGGTCGCCCCCAGGTTGATTATCATAGTATATATCAGTGTTTGTTTGAGGATGCTGGGAATTACCTTGCTTGGACTCAGGTAAGATCCTGACATCAGACAAGCGTCGTACGACATAATTACTGGGTAATGTTTTGCCATTTCTCTGCGCTGAGGTATCGTCAAATATCATATGCCCTTGACTATCGATACGTGCGTACTTCATTGGTTTGTCACGTGGCCAAAAGAAGTCAGAAGGGTGACTAATGATGTGACCAAAGACCAGTTTAGTCAAACGACTCCATTCAAAAAATTTCACTTCTTTAGAGCGTAGCGCGACAAACAGTGCTAAGGAAAAACTCACTAGCAGGTTGACGATACCGATAAGTGCGACGCCAAGTATCGATATTAAAATAATGCTCCAACTCATATCATCAGCGGATATATTAAATAAACCATGTGCCAAATTCGCCGAGGCAAATGCAATATGGCGAATATCGATGGGTAGTCCGAAAATATAGCCAATCGTTGCTGTACTGCCTAAGAATACCCCGAACAAGAAATTACCCATAATGGCACCGAGATTGGCTTCTACAAAGCCCCCTAAACGAGTGAGCCATGTCTTGGGTAGTATAAACTTGAGGAGTTTATGACGTTGAATACGTGCACCTACATTGTTGTAAACGGCCAAATTATCGTAGTAACCAGCTATCAAACCTGCTAGAAATAAATACACACCAGCGATGGCAGCATGGGGGAGTGCTAGTGACTGAAAAGGATCAAGATCATGGAGCAAATGTTCCGCTTTTTCAGTGTCAATCATCGGTACGCCTGTATACTGTAGCCATGCAAATGAGATGAGAAGAGCGACAGGCACTGCTAGCATCACGTTACCCATGATGGCAATAAACTGAGTACGTAGAATATCGACGACTAATTCTGATAGCTTGGTCAATTGGTGGGATTTTTTACCTGAGCTTTCAGATATGGTAGAAGCAATAGCAGCTGCAGTCATAGCTGGCTGTTTGGTCGCGACAGTACCGCGGATGACATGGATAAAGACGAAACCCAGTCCATAAATCATGCTATTGACAAAGGCACGTCCCATTGGAGCAAGCGCCAACTGATAGGCTAGTATTTTAATAGTAGCCATAAACGCAATCATGAAGCCACCAATAGAGGCTTTTTTAAACATTTTTCGATAGCCGACTCTATCGGTACTGATGTAATGCTCACCAACACGGCTGGCATTTTCAGTGACTTTACGAGAGAGCAGCTTAGTATTGTTATTAATCAAATAACCAATGCTATAGCGGCGATTGGCAGTCTTAATCAGTGTTTGTATCAGATCAATCACAGCGCGATCACGCTTTTGATCATCATTTGTCACTAGCTCTGTTAAGACACGCATACGTTGTAAGCTTTGATCTAAGCGTAGCATCATATTAGTCAAACGAATTGAGATACCTGTTTTATAAATACGTTTGCGTACCGTGGCAACGATATCTTCGCACTGCTCAATCATTACCAACAAAGGCGCCGGATCAACGGCTTGCTCGGGAGTAATATCTGTTAAGGTATCAAGCTCATGTGCTTGTCTATATTCATTGACGAATAGTACCGCTTCTTGGTTCTGCGCAACAAATGCCGCTGAGTAATTCAGCATCTGTGGGTAAGAGTCCATCAAATCAGGATGCAAACCAATACCACTGATGCGATAAGATAAAATAATAATAGCGTTTAAAATACTGTTTTTCACATTGGCGACTAAGTCTAAATGCTTCTCTTCGACTTTTAGTACCTCTACCAATTCGTCCCATTTCTCTTCTTTAATATTAGCGAGCCAGCGCTCATCAGTGCTTTTATTGAACAAATAGCCGACCAATTCAACCACGGAGTCTTCTTGCGGTAATATCGGCAAAATACGATGACCGATTAAACGGCGTAAGCTATTGAAAAACCCTTGGTCTGACATGATACCAGTGTCGGTATATAGTGCAATTTGGCGATACTGAATGATGATCTTGAGGACAAAGCTAGAGAGCCCATCAGCATATTCTGGATGTTGGCGCAGGATATCAATAAGGGACTGAATATTTTCGTTGGCCAGTGCAGGTTCTTTATCACCTACCCGTAGTGCATCTATTAGGCGCTTTAATACTGAGGGATCAGGTACATCACTCAAGGCCGTAATTTGCTGTAGAATATGTTTCATTTCTGACACGTCGTACCTTTTGTTATGATTGTTTTAGTAGTTTTTATCATATAATTGATCAAAATAAGTATGATTTATAAAGATTTAATCAGACTTTTATTTAATGCGAACGACGATTTATTGTACGTTATTTTTATCTTAGTCACATATTGATAGTCAATTATTTTGTTAGAAATTATGATGAGAGTTATTTTGGCAAAAAAAAGGACAGCTTATATGGCTGTCCTTTTTTTTGAATATTATCTATGATAATAACTTAGCTGGCGGGTACATCAAAGTAGTCAAGATCAAAATTCATCATCGGATCACTACCAGCTTTGACCATCTGTGCATGAGCATTGATACGTGGCAAGATACGCCCCACGAAATAGTCTGCAAGCTTGGCTTTGTTGGTGTAAAAACCACCTTCTTTACCGTTAGCCGCTTCGACCATTAAAGCAAACATGTACGAGTAAGCTAGATAACCAAAGGCATGCATATAATCAACGGCACAGCCATTAATTTCACTTTTACGATCGCTAATATTGCTCAGTACAGTCGTGGTTAACGCTTCGATTGTATCTGCTGCGTCTAGCGTCGCTTGTTTGATACCATGATCTGCTTGCATATTATTGACAAAGTCACGAATCTCACCTAAGAAGTGAGTGATATATTTGCCATTATTGCGAGCCACTTTACGACCTAATAAATCAAGTGCTTGAATACCATTTGTGCCTTCGTAGATCTGGGCGATACGCGTATCACGAACGATTTGTTCCATACCCCATTCGCGGATATAGCCGTGACCACCAAATACCTGCTGGCAATCTACAGTGGCCTCTAGCGCTTTATCTGTCAAAAATGCTTTCGCAACGGGTGTTAGTAATGCAACACGAGCAGCAGCGGCTTTTGCTGAATCAGGATCGGTACTAAATTTTTCTTCATCAAGATTTTTGGCCACGTACATCGCAAAGCAGCGTGACGCTTCAGTGTTGGCTTTAGCATTTAAGAGCATACGGCGCACATCAGCATGATGGATGATGGCATCAGCTGGTTTCTCTGGGCTTTGAATTTGTGTATCGCTGCGGCCTTGACCACGGTCATTGGCATATAAAGCAGCGTTTTGATAAGCAAGTTCAGAACCGCCGAGTCCTTGTAAACCCATCGTTACGCGCTCATAATTCATCATAATGAACATTGAAGACAGACCAGTGTTTTCTGCACCCACCATCCAGCCTTTTGCGCTATCAAAGTTCATGACACAAGTGGCCGATGCTTTGATACCCATTTTGTGTTCGATAGAACCAACTGCCAATGTATTGCGCTCGCCTAAACTACCATCGTCATTGACCAAGAATTTTGGTACCACAAATAGTGAGATGCCTTTTGAACCTTCCGGTGCATTAGGGGTTTTTGCCAATACTAAGTGTATGATGTTGTCAGTTAGGTCATGCTCGCCACCAGTAATAAAGATTTTGGTACCAGAGATATCATAGCTACCGTCATCGTTAGGCACAGCTTTGGTTTTGATAATACCTAGGTCAGTACCAGCATGTGGCTCAGTTAAGCACATGGTACCAGCCCATTCACCGTTATACATTTTTTCTAGATAAGTCTGTTTTTGTTCTTCAGAAGCGGCTGCGTTTAGGCAAAGTGTGGCACCAACGGTCAGGTTTGGATAAAGCGCAAACGATTGGTTGGCAGTGAAAACCATTTCTTCAGTCAACATAGTGACCATTTTGGGAAAACCTTGACCACCGTATTCAGCATTACCGCTTAAGCCAACCCAACCTGATTCGGCAAACTGTTTGTAAGCCTCTTTAAATCCAGTTGGCGTCGTGACCACGCCATCACCGTGAAAGGTTGCGCCTTCTTCATCACCGCTACGATTAATAGGCAATAAAATGTTTTTTGACAGTTTTGCCATTTCTTCTAAGACCATATCAACGGTTTCAATGTCAACATGAGCTAAGTTTTCGTTGTTTTGCCAAAATTCTGATGCTTTAAATACGTCATTTAGAATGAAACGCATATCATTAAGAGGGGCATTATAAACAGCCATAAACATTCCTTTGGTCAAATAAATAAAATTGATAAGATAATAATTTGTTTTTCTGATTTAACTTGATTCACTCATAATCAAAGTTTAACAAATAAGCTTGCGCGCAAGTGTATTTGTTCGTGAATCGTGCGTGCACTAAAAGTTAGCAACGACTATTGAAGTACTGAGAGGCATCGCAGTGATGCTTGTTATGTGGAAAGATAGATGGGTCGGTATTTGCAGACAGTCACTGCTGACTAAGTCCTGTTGATCTATAGTCCGCGAACTATAGTCAAAAAAACATAAAACCGATACGATTGTATTATGGTGCTACTGGTACAAACTTTACTTGCTTGCTGTATTCACAGAGGCTGCGAAAAATTTATCCCAGCAGCACTGTAGCGATTTAAAAATACTTTGACCATACTAAACCGCTACGGTGTTACCCTCCCTAGAGGTACTATATGTACAATTTGCGGTCGGCTGCCTTGTAGCTGTTTTAGACTTCTCTGACTATATGTTAAGGGTCATCACAAACGTATGCAAAAATAAAGCGGCAACATACCGAAGTATATTGCCGCTCAAGAGTATATTAGTATGACTTTTAGCGCTTTAATTAAAAGGCGAACTGATCAACATCCATGCTCATGTATGGCTCTACACCAGTGCCGATACGTTGTACGTGGGTAGTGGTACGTGGCAACAGCTTAGCAAAGTAGAACTGAGCAGTTTTGACTTTAGCATCGTAGAATGCTTTTTCGCTAGTGCCCTCAGCAATAGCGGTCTGGGCGATTAATGCCATACGAGCCCATAAATAGGCTAGAGTGACATAGCCACTGAAGTACATGTAGTCAACAGCAGCGCCGCCGACCGCATCAGGGTTTTCAGTTGCTTGCATGCCAATACGTGCAGTGAGGTCGCCCCATTCTTTAAGGTGTTTGGCAAGTGGGCGAATGAATTGACCCATCTCATCATTTTCTTTGTTTTCGTCACAGAATTTTTGAATGATGTTGACAAAGTTGGCAAGTAGTTTGCCCTGTGAGCCCAATACTTTACGACCAAGCAAATCAAGTGCTTGAATTTCTGTTGTTCCTTCGTATAAGCAAGAGATGCGTGTATCACGTACGTTTTGTTCCATACCCCATTCGCTGATAAAGCCATGACCACCATATACCTGCACGCCATGATTGGCCGCTTCTAGACCAGTTTCTGTCAGGAATGCTTTAGCAATTGGTGTCAGTAGTGACAACATTTGGTCAGCAAACTTAAGATCTTCACCTTCGCCTTTTGCGACAACATCAGCAAAGTGTGAGAGGTAATAGACTAGGGCACGACCACCTTCTGCAAAGGCTTTTTCGGTCAATAGCATGTTACGAACAGCTGGATGTACAATGATAGGGTCAGCTGCTTTCTTTGGTGCTTTAACACCTGATAACGAACGCATTGCTAAGCGGTCTTTTGCATAAGTCAATGAGCCTTGGAATGCATACTCTGCAGCTGTTAAACCTTGAACGGCAGTACCGATACGTGCCACATTCATAAAGGTAAACATACACTGTAGACCACGGTTTTCTGGGCCAATCAGATAACCTGTTGCACCATCAAAGTTCATGACACAAGTGGCAGAAGCTTTGATACCCATTTTATGCTCGATAGAGCCGCAAACGACATTATTACCTTCGCCTAAACTACCATCTTCATTGACCGTTACTTTAGGAACGATAAATAATGAGATACCTTTGGTGCCAGCAGGCGCGCCTGGTAGACGGGCTAAGACAATGTGAATGATGTTGCTAGTCAGATCATGCTCACCTGCAGAGATAAAAATTTTCTGACCAGTGATACTATAGCTGCCATCTTCCTTAGGCTCAGCTTTGGTACGAATAATCCCTAAATCCGAACCGGCGTGGGCCTCAGTAAGGCACATGGTGCCTGACCATTCGCCAGTGACCATTTTTTCTAAATAGGTTTGTTTTTGAGCGTCAGTACCATGGTGTTCGATGGTTTGAATGGCACCATGCGATAGGCCAGGATACATAGAGAATGACCAGTTGGCTGTACCCACCATTTCATTAATGACAGTAGACAATGAAAAAGGCATGTTTTGCCCACCGAAGTCTTCTTCAGCAGACAAAGCAGGGAAGCCGAGCTCACAAAACGCTGTATAAGCTTCTTTAAAACCTTTTGGTGTAGTGACAGTACCGTTATCGAACTTACAGCCTTCAGCATCACCGCTTTGGTTCAATGGTGATAGTTCATTTTCAGCAAAGCTTGCAGCCATCTCGAACAGACTATCCATCAACTCACGATCAGCTTCTTGAAAGGCTGGTAAGGTTTTATAGTGGCTTTCACTGTCAAGTAACTCATGCATCACGAATTGAATATCACGTAAGGGCGCTTTATATTGCATAACTTCCTGTCCTTTTTGGAATGTAATCAAGCAAAGTCAAGAATAGTCATCTAACTGCACCGTCCGACGCCGTACAGGTGTGGCTATTTCAATCTAACGTGCCTAAACAAATGCTAGGCAATAACGTAGATGGACTGAGTTGTTGATTATATAAAATCGTATTGAAAAGAATAATGATTGCCAGAGTCAACTGAAGTCTCAATAAGACCTGACAAATTCACTATAAAAGATAGGCGTTCATGGGAAATTATACAAGTTTGGTGACAGCACTGATAAGTCATGAACCTACCTTGCATCGGTTATACAATCAAAGCTAGGCATCAAAAGTTGAGGCAAATAAGCAGATGAAAATATTAGTAATATTAAGTCATAATCGAATAGGCGTTAATGAGTACGGTACTGCTCAATCAACATTTTGGTTGCAGCATCAGCTGCCACAGGTCTACTCAGCCAATAACCCTGACCTTGTTTACAGCCCATTGATAACAGTACATCACGCTGCTGTTCGGTCTCGATGCCTTCAGCGATGATTTGCATATCAAGCGCCGTACCCAAATCTAGAATGGCTTTTACGATGGCGTATTGAGTTTGATTGTTATCAATATCAGAGATAAAGCTTTTGTCAACTTTAATAAAATCAAATGGATATTCTTGTAGATAGCTCAAGGAGGCATAACCAGTACCAAAGTCATCTAGGGCAAGGTATATCCCCAGTTCTTTGAGTAAACCCAGTTGTTTTTTTACTTTACTATGGCGTTGGATTAGAGAAGATTCAGTTACTTCAATATGTAATTGCGTCGCAGAAATATTATGTTGTATAAGAAGATTGCGTACCATCTTAAAAAAGTTAGGATGGCTAAATTCAGTGGCGTCAGCATTGATGCAGATATGTTGACAAAAACCTTGCTCTTGCCAAATAGACAGTTGCTTGGCGATTTGAACCGCCATTTGTGAGAATAGTTCAAATGATAATTTATGAGTGATAATAGCATCGATGAAATGTATTGGACGCAGTAGTCCGCGAGTCGGATGTTGCCAGCGTACTAAAGCCTCAAAGCCTGTGATAATACCAGTAGCTAACTCAAATTTTGGTTGGTAATAAGGAATAAACTGACCTTCAGCAGCTGCAGTTCTAAGCTCAGATTCTAACTGCCAGTTGCCGATAGTGGCTTCATCAATCGATGTGTCATACCAGCAGATATCTTCTCCACCTTGTTTTTTGACATAATGCAGCGCTTTTTCAGCCTTGGCCAATAATCCAGTCAATTCATCATCATCTTTGGGAAAGTAACTGGCACCAACGGAAATATGGCAGTATATATTTGCCTCTGTTTTGTCTGAGGAGAAAGGGCGTTCACATATTTGCATTAAGCTGTCTAGCTGCTGACGTACTATATTGGCATCAGGGCATTCGAATACCAAGACAAAATCATCACCACCAAAATGGGAAAAACAGGTCAGATAATCCAGTTGAAGGTTTTTAATACGCGTGACAAAGCTTTTTATCAACGTATTAATGCCATCAGGGCCTAGTAGGCTTGCGAGGCTACGATAACGATCAATATTCAAACGTACAATAGCGATTTCTTGGTAAGTATCTAATAATAAATCATTGGTTTTACTCAAAAACACTTTACGGTTGGGTAGGCCTGTGACCTGATTATAATTGAGTAAATGAGCCACTTTTTTTTGATCTTTAATAGCTGCTGACATATCACGAACCATACCTACGTAGTACACAGTCTGCTCGATACATATCTTACGATAAGTCATATGGCAATCAATGACTTGCCCATATCGATTTGCCATTGCAAAGTGTTTTTCATAACAGCCACTACTGTTTAGGTGGCTAGTGATATCCGCTAAAATCGACCCTTCATCTGCTGATAAAAATTTTGCCGCATAAATACCAAGCGGTCGTCCAAGCAAAAAAGACTCATTATAGCCAATCGTCATTTCATAACAGGCATTAACCGATAAATAGCACAAGTTGGCATCTAAAATAAAGATAGCGTCATCAAGTTGCTCGCATAACTGTGCCAGTATTTGCTGTTTATCTGAGACTGGAATGGCAGTGGCATTAGTCATAATTGGACTCATAATGGCAAAATAAAATAATAGGGTGTGTTTGATATTCCCAAATAAGCACTGCTGCTTACTAATACGGCTCCAAGCAAGGCGTAAAATAATGCTAATGCTCGTGCCGTAGCGAACTTTATAACTAATGTGGAGCAGTTTTAGTACCAACTCGTAGAGAAAGCACTCTTTTTACCATTTTATGGTTAGACATAGACACTTAGAATAACTAAATTTACTATTTTTAACGTCAAAGGGTCTAAAAAATAGTCTTCATCAGTGCCATAGCTGCAGTATCAAATATGTCCTAGATAAGTTTACCTGTTTTAGTCGTGCTGAATATTCAACACTATTTAGTATTTGATAATTAATAGCTCAAAGCATGTAAGGTTGCTAATGCAACCACTGGTGCAGTTTCAGTACGCAAAACCCTTTTACCGATTTGCCAAGGTTGAAAACCAATTTCTGCTGCTTTTTGACGTTCATCGTCGCTGAGTCCTCCTTCAGGGCCAATGAGTAGCTCAATATAAGGCGCTGATTGTGCCAGGGTGGCTAACAGTGACTCAGGCATCGCGGGCTGTCCTTTTTTTGGTACGCTCAACTGCATACGTAAGTCGGCTGGCTGCTGTAGTACTTGGTAATAAGAATCTTGACTGAGATCAGCTACTATAGGGCTAACGACGGTGTCTGCTGGGTTGTATAACCAGTCATTAATAGAGATAGGTGACAAAATAAGTGGTGGACGATTGAGTCCGCACTGTTCGCAAGCCGCTATAGCCACTTGCTGCCAATGAGCCAGTTTTTTCCCAACTTGTGCAGGTTTTAGATTGACCTCACCATGATGACTACTTAATAACTGGATAGCAGTGACGCCAAGCTCTGTTGATTTTTGAATCGCATAGTCCATGCGTTCACCGCGACTCATGACCAGACCGATTTTACTAAAAATAGGTGCAGCTTTATCATCAGATAGCTGCATCAATAAGGTAGCCGTCGCTGATTTTTTATTTATATTTTCTAGTTGTACCTGATATTCGCCACCAAAGCCATCAAATAATACACCTTTTTCACCAACATTTGCCCGTAATACGCGGCACCAATGATGCACGATATTCTCTGGTAATTCGATCTCGCTGCCTAAGGGTAAGGTATGTAATTTAGGTAGAGAGAGAATATTATCAGTATTAGTGTTAATGGTATAAAAAAAACGTCTCACAGGTTTTTTATTCCTATAATTAAATTGATATTAGGGCGTGTTGAACATTCAAATATTAGGGCTGCTGATCGCTAAAATTGCACCAAACTAGGCGTAAGCCGACGATAATGTCGAGACCTTAGCTAGGCTTGCAACAACGTTTGGGGTGATTTTAGTATCAGCCCTTTGGGGCAGTACTCTTTTTTGCCAATATATGGCGAAATTGTTTAACCTAGAATGACTAGGCATCAAAAATTTCACTGCATATTGTCTAAAAAATAGTCACTGCCAGCACCACATTTGAATGTTCAACACGCCCTAATTGAATAGAATATCATTTGGTAACGGTAAAGGCATTTTTTTTATGAGGATTTTTCTTAAGAAAGGTAACTATTTTAGAGGTTACGAGATATAGCATTGAATTTTTAATGAAACAATAATCGATAAATTCGATGCATTGTATGAAATATAGGACAGGTATTTGAAAGTCTAACAATAAAAAACTGGCGCTCCAAAGAGCACCAGTCATTAATCAATAAGTTCGAGAAAGGGTTATGCTGTTAATCCTAAGGCTTCAACCAAACGCTTGTTAGGCTCAACCTTATTCATGCTATAAAAATGCATGGCTGGTACTCCCTCGCTAATAAGACGTTCACATAAGCGATAAACGACATCAAAGCCAAAATCACGAATGGCCTTGCGATCATCACCGAAGTCCGTCAACTGCTTACGCACATAACGCGGAATATCAGTACCACAGCTATCAGCAAAACGTAGCAAGTTGCTAGAGTTGGTGATCGGCATGATACCAGCAACCAAGGGCTTAGCAACGGTATCAATACCACGCTTTTCTAACGCATCTCGCAAAAATAAATAGCTATCAGCGTTATAGAAGAATTGCGTAATCGCAGTATCTGCACCCGCTTGGAACTTGTTAACCAAGTTATCGATATCAAAGGCAAAGCTGCGAGCTTGTGGATGCATTTCAGGATAAGCGGCCACCTCGATATGAAAATGATCGCCTGAATGCTCACGAATAAACTTGACTAAGTCTAGTGCAAATGGCAGCTCACCCATACCAACCTGACCTGAGGGTAAGTCGCCACGGAGTGCTACCAAACGATTGATGCCTAAGCCCTTATAAAGCTCTAATAATTCAGCGATTTCACTTTTATCATCACCAATACAAGACATATGCGGCGCAATAGGGGTATCACCGCGAGCACATAATGCTTGCACAATGTCTAAGGTACGGTTACGAGTTGAACCGCCCGCACCATAAGTCACCGAAAAATAGGTAGGTGATAATTTATTCAGCTCATCATAAGTACTGAGCAGTTTTTCGTGTCCTTGCTCAGTTTTAGCCGGAAAAAACTCAAAGGAAAAAGCAGGCTTACTCACAGTCTTGCTCCTTTTAGTATTTATAAGCGTCAGGCTTGAAAGGACCTTCGACAGATACGCCTAAGTACTCTGCTTGCTTTTCAGTGAGCTTAGTTAAAGTACCATTGAAGCCTGCAACCATCGCAGCAGCGACTTCTTCGTCTAGCTTTTTAGGCAGTACTTTTACATATAAGTTGTCAGTACGCTTGTCATCTGGCAAGTCAGCGAATTTTTCTTCGAACAAGTACATTTGAGCCAATACCTGATTAGCAAACGAGCCGTCCATCACGCGTGATGGGTGACCAGTCGCGTTACCTAGGTTTACGAGGCGACCTTCGGCAAGTAAAATCAAATAATCGTTTTCGTCATCTGAGCGGAAGATTTGATGAACTTGTGGTTTGATCTCGACCCAGCGCCAGTTGTCACGCATGAACTGAGTGTCGATTTCGGTGTCAAAGTGACCAATGTTACATACAACAGCGCCAGGCTTAAGGGCTGCTAGCATATGTTTGTCACAAACATGGTAGTTACCAGTAGTGGTAACAATCAAGTCGGTATCTTCAAGCAAGCGGGTGTTGATGTTTTCTGCACCGCCAGTGTTGTCACCATTAATGTAAGGAGATAATACTTCAAAGCCATCCATACAGGCCTGCATGGCACAGATAGGATCAACTTCTGAAACACGTACGATCATGCCTTCTTGGCGTAAGCTTTGTGTAGAGCCTTTACCCACATCGCCATAACCAACAACCAAGGCGCGGCGACCAGCAAGGAACATGTCAGTTGCGCGTTTGATCGCATCATTTAAGCTATGACGACAGCCGTATTTATTGTCATTTTTAGACTTAGTCACGGCATCATTAACGTTGATGGCTGGTACTTTCAGCGTGCCTTTGGCAAGCATCTCAACCAAACGATGTACACCAGTAGTCGTCTCTTCTGAGATACCATGGATGCTATCAAGAAGCTCAGCATAATCATTATGAATCAAAGCAGTCAAATCACCGCCGTCATCCAAGATTAAGTTAGCATCCCAAAGTTGGCCTGATGCTTCGCCGCCAACATGTACTTGCTGACGTAGGCACCATTCATACTCTTCTTCGGTTTCGCCTTTCCAAGCATAAACAGAGATGCCAGCAGCAGCAATAGCAGCAGCAGCATGGTCTTGAGTTGAGAAGATGTTACATGATGTCCAGCGTACTTCAGCACCTAGCGC
The DNA here is from genome assembly GCF_052378005.1 of Psychrobacter sp. AOP31-B2-9. Classification (NCBI taxonomy): domain Bacteria; kingdom Pseudomonadati; phylum Pseudomonadota; class Gammaproteobacteria; order Moraxellales; family Moraxellaceae; genus Psychrobacter; species Psychrobacter sp. AOP31-B2-9. The sequence goes on along the minus strand of NZ_JBQSXG010000037.1, from coordinate 13,611 downwards.
GACGAGTGTCTCGATAAGTACGGCAGTCTGAATGGTCATGTGGATACAGCCAGCAATTTTAGCGCCTTTAAGCGGCTGGTCTGCTTCGTAGCGACGGCGCAAGCCCATTAGGGCAGGCATTTCGGCTTCGGCAAGGGTGATTTCACGGCGGCCGTAATCAGCAAGGCTGATATCAGCGACTTTATAGTCAGTGAAAGAGGGATCGATCGTATGGGCAGAGGGGGTGTTAGACACTGCGTCCATAATATGCTCCTATCAGTGGTTAATTTATGATAAAAAGAATAAAAACGCAGGTGCCGTTATTTGCGCTGATAATCGCCTTACTTTATATAGTTAAGGACAATCAACAGTTAACCGAGCCTAACATAACCTATGATTTGCATGATTCTAATCTCTTAATGCAATATTTACGGTCATGGCGCAACACCTCTCGGAGGGTGTCATTGTAATAGATGACAGATAAAATGTCACCCACAAAAAAGACCATCAATCGATGGTCTCTTGTAACAATAACTAGATAATTTTAGTACCAGTCGTAGGTTAGAGAGCCGAAATAGCTAGTGCCTTCAGTGGCGTACTCTGTACCGAATTGATTAGATAGGGTATAGTCTTCATCGGTGATATTGTCAACGCGCAAGTTAGCACGAAGATTATTTGTCAGATAAATAGAGCTACTTAAATTTAACAAAGTGTAATCATCTAACTTGGTGGTATTTGCAGCATCAGAGAATCTCTCGTCAGTATATTTAGCTTCAAGCCGCACATCAAAAGCAGGTTGCTGATAACCAACATAGATTAAACCACTATTTTTAGGGCGGTACACAAGCTCGTTGTCATAGTTAGCACTATTAGTCGTTTTGTCTTTAGCTTCCAGATAGTCATAACCCAAACCAAATAAAAACGAATTAACGCTCCAGTCAGAAGTTAAGCTTAAACCTTTGATTTGTGCCTCACTAGTATTAGTAGCGTTATTAATCAAATCATCCACATCAGTATAATAGCCTGTCAGACGTGAGTTCTGATTGCCTTTATTGTACTCTACAAACACTTCCGTATTTTTACTAGTCTCAGGCTTTAAGTCTGGATTGCTATAGCCGGGATAATACAAATCGTTGAAGGTTGGCGCGCGAAACCCTGTGGCATAGCTTGCACCAATGCGTAAACCCTCTAGTGGTCGTATAGCGGCACCTATATTGTAGGTGTTCTCATTACCATACTGCGAGTTGTCATCAACGCGATAATTGGCTTGGAGGTCATAATAATCCTCTGATAATTGATAGCCAACGAAACCACTTTTAACAGTTCTATCTTCAGGGTCATAAGCAGTTAGAGTGGCAGGCGCAGGAAAACCTGAAAAATCTAAAACATCGGAAGCGTCTAACTGTTGTGACAACCACTCTGCACCGATAGTAACGGTACCAGGTTGTGCATTAATACTGGTCTCTGACCGTACCTGTGTTTGGGTGGTATCAAACTGGCTACCATCTTCATAGTTGATAGAGTAAGCATCGTGAGTCGTAGATTTATCGATACTTTGTCCAACACTAAATTTAGTGACGGCTAATGGTGTTTGATATTGAATAAAAGCATTGGCGCTGCCATTTTGTTGATCTGCATAAGCATTTGGAAAAGCATCGCCTGCAGAGTCAATATCTGTTGTAGAGTCAGAATATAAAGCGTTGAGACCAGCACTTAAATTGTCTGAAATCTTATGTTGTAATGCTAGGCTGGCATTGGTAGATTCGAACCCATCATCATCCGCATTGTAATCATAAGAATTAGAGCTAGCAATTGCATTAAAACCGTCTGTTTCGTTGCGACTGACACCTAAGCTCAATGAAGAAGTATCATTTTTTAGTTGTCCTGTTACACCTACTTGGTAATGATCATTACTACCGTACCCGACTGTGGCTGAAACATTAGATTGTTCAATATTATTGCCTTTCGTAAAAATTTGAATGACACCGCCCATGGCATCAGAACCATAGATGCTAGACCCTGATGCGCCATATAAAATTTCTATACGGTCGATTTGATCGGCAGATAATAGATTAAGTGCAGGCGCGCCTGTAGAAATAGAGCTGTAGCGAATACCATCAATGATTACAAGAACTTGCTTGCTGTCATAGCCACGCATATAAAAGTTGCTAACGGTGCCGGTACCGCCACTTTGACTAATATTCATACCAGGCTGATTCTTTAATACATCAGTGACTGTTTGACCCTGATAACGCTGCAACTCTTCGCTATCAATAACCCGTGTTTGGGCAATGATATTACTGGTTTTAGTAGGTGTGCGGGTAGCTGTTACAACGATTTCATCGAGTTCAACTTCTGGTACTTCGTTGTTGCTTACGACAGTAGAATCGGTTGCTGCTGTTGCATTCAAAGAAAATATGCCAAGTGCGCTTAGAATACATAAGCGAAGATAGGCAGTCGAAGAAGATCGTGGTAAAAACATAGTCAATTCCAAAGTAATCATGTTAAAAGTACAGAAATAAAAAATAACCACTGTGACGTTAAAATGGTTAAAAATTACAAAAAGCAATACATGCGCAAAACTATGCTTATTATCTATAAAAATGACCGTTTTATAAACCACTTTAACCTAATGTTTCCTCATTATAAGGTGAATATTATTCATGATTAGTTGTGAATAATTCATTATATGGCTTAAAGGGGAAAAGCTTGGATAAAGGTTATGCTACAAAACTGATAGCAGTTACTGACATAACTGGCTAAAAAATGCGTAATCAAAAGCACTGCTGTTATAAATAGTTGCTATCATAGTCAGAAATCTATTGTTTTCCGTTGTACTACCCATAAAGTTAAGAGGTTTGTTTTGTCTATCAAGTATCGTCTGATTCCCAGCACTGAGTTATCTTCACCATACTCTATGATTAAAATACCATTACTCGCGATGGTGTTTTTACTTGCGCTGCTGTTGAGTTTGTTATGGCCAACTCATACCTTTGCAGCTGAGGCTAGTACACTTGGTGTGAGTGAAAGCAGTAGTGAAGAGTCAGTAGAATCATTACGCCCGGACTCATTTGGGCGAGATACACCAAGGCATACAGTACAAGGGTTTATCAGTGCGCTAGGCGAAGATGACTATCTGCTGGCGAGTAACTATCTAAATTTATCGAAATCCGATAACCCAACCACCATCGTACGGCAGTTCAAGCAAGCACTGGATGCAGGTGGCCGTTTTCAACCAGATTTGCAGCTTAGTAATGAGCCTGAGGGTAATCTAACCGACCAGTTGCCACCACAGCAAGAAAATGTAGGCGTGATTAGCATTGGTGACAAAGACGTGTCACTGATACTTGAAAGGGCTCAGTCTGAACGAGGCGAAAAATATTGGCAGTTTTCAAGCGATACGCTCAGTTCAATACCAGAAGTAATAGCAAACACTGAACCAACTTTGGTATCTCGTTATACTATTGACTCATTAGAAGGTAAAAATCTTTTCGGCTATCAGCTCGCTGATTTAGTCGCTGCACTTACCATGGTTGTTGGTAGCTTTATCTTGACTTATATCATGGTTTGGCTGCTATATCATTTATTAAAAATCACGTATCCGCGTGTACGTGGGGTACCATTACCATTACCTAATAAAGTGATATTGCCCCTCTCTGTCGTGATTATGGCGCTAATCTTGTCTGAGGTGATGGTGTATGCTGGCGTATCGGTGACGCTGCGTGAGCCAGTCAATCGATTTACAGAAATTGCTTCGTGGGTAGCAGTAACGTGGTTATTGCTACGAGTGATAGATGCAGTATTTACGCGTGCGGTGAATCTAAGTTATAAGAAAAACTATACTGAGCGAGTCTCAATCTTAGGACTGCTGCGCAAAGTGGTCAAAGCGTTACTGCTGATATTTGCTGTGATTGTCATCTTCGGAAATTTAGGTTTTGACTTGACCACAGGTATTGCCGCATTAGGTGTCGGTGGTTTGGCATTAGCACTGGGTACGCAAAAGACTATTGAAAACCTTGTCGGTAGTGTCGTCGTCGTGGCAGATTCACCAGTACGTATTGGTGATTATTGTAAATTTGGCACTTATGAAGGTACGGTCATCGATATCGGTATTCGTTCATCGCGTGTACGGACATTGACGCGTACGATTGTGACGGTACCGAACGGTGACTTTTCATCTATGCAGATTGAAAATTTCACCTCTCGTGATATGTTTCGTTTTTTCCATCATTTGTATCTTAAGCGTACCGCCGATCTTGATGTGATTTTCAAAATGGTAAATGACTTAGACGAATTTATAAAAGAGCATGAGTTGACCAATCAAGAGTGGAATCAGGTCAATATCTTAGAGCTGCGTCAAGATTGCTATGTCATCCAGTTACAGGCTTATGTTAATGCTGTCGATATCATTGAATTCTATGACAAACAAAACAGTTTATTTGTCGATGTATTAAAAAAGGTCTCGGAATATAAAGTGGAACATGCGTTGCCGACTCAGCAGCTTATCGTCAATCAAGCTGAGCTAGAGCATCATAGCGCAAACGATATTGATCCCAATGACAGAGAAAATGAAGCAATGGAGTCGATAGAAACCACGTCAAAAGAAAGTACGTCAAAAGAAAGCACGTCAAAAGAAAATGCCTCAAATACTGACTCTATTGATGATAATGGTAGCGATGAAAACTTTGGTATAGATTTAAATAAAGGTGATGCCAATAGCAATGACACCGCTCATCAACATAAGAATGAGTCAGTAAAAAGAAAAAAATATGATCCAATAAAAGCATTGAAACATGAGGTTAGGGTACTAAAAAAACGTAGGTTTAAGCATATAAGCAAAAAATCTGGGTTTTCTATATGGAACCAGCCTTAACGTTGAAGATCAAATAAGCACTGACTTATAAAAGCACTGACTTATGAAGACAATAGGTTATAAAGGCACAGCCGTTTTATTACGCAATAAACCATAGTATGACCATAACAATAGACTTGCAGCACTACGATGCGGTGACCAATTTTGGGTCAGATTCTTTAGTTGTTTTGGCGTTGTCTTTTCTGGTAAATCCAACAATTGCAGCGCCGCTACTTTAATGGCTAAGTCATCAACAGCAAGGACGTCGGCACGTTTTAGAGAAAACATTAAATACATCTCAGCGGTCCACTGTCCAATACCAACCACGGCAGTTAAGGTTTTTATCACCTCTAAATCTGGCATGATCTCTAGCGCCGCAAAGTCTATGTCGTTTTCTACTAACGATCTTATATATCGAGTCTTTTGCTTAGACAGTCCGTGTGCTCGCAAAGTCTCGTCCGAGGTTTCACTAATCGCTTTAGGTGTCGTCAAACCTGAATCAACCAGACGCTGCCAAATACTGGCCGCTGCTGCTACAGAGAGCTGTTGACCGACCATAGCTCTCATCAGTGCCTCAAACCCACCTGTATTATGTCTGAGATCAGGCAGTCCAGTTTGTTTGTAGACAGGCGCAAATCGTGGCTCGATAGCAATTAGCGCTGTAATATGTTCATTTAGCGCTTCAATGTTTTCAACAGTTTGGATGCTCATAATGAGTTCGCTTGAATAAAAGTTTGTATGAAAATAGAGTGGGTATCTATCGCTTAGTATCAAAAGTAGATAGGCTTTATCCTTATAAAAAAGGACTGCCAATTGCAGCCCTTTTATTTTAATACTGAACGAAAGCTACCTACTGCTCACCATCAACTTTAGACTTTTTCAATAGTACCAATACCGCACCATTACCACCATCTTTTGGCGGAGCAGAGCAAAAAGCCAATACCTCTGGTAATTGACGCAACCAACCATTCACGCAAGTTTTTAGGATGGCCTCAGAGCCTTTACCATGGACAATTTTTACCATTGTCTCATTCTTTTGCTTTGCTTGGCTCAATAATTGAGTCACAGCCTCGCGTGCCTCTTCAATAGTACAGCCATGAATATCTACAGCATCGTACCAGCGCAATTTTCCTTGCTTGAGTTGGGTAAATACTTTGTTTTGTAGCGTTGGTTGTTTATAAGACAAGACCGCTTCCGCTGCCACAGGATTCAGTAGGGCTTGCATATCTGATAAGCCAGCACCCAAGTTATTCGCTTCGCTACCTTGAGCGGCCGCACGTTTAGACAATGTCGTCGCATCGGGTTTTCCGGCTTTGCTAGCATTGGCAGGTGAGCGGACATTTTTGTCTTCAAGCTGATTGACGCCATGCATGGCTTGCATAAATAGCACTTTGTCATCGTCAATATGTTCGCTATCCATTTGCTTGACTGTCTTATTTACTTGTTTTTGCGTGGGCAATGACACAGGTTCAGTTGGTTTTTGGTTCTCACCTTCAGGTGAGTTGGTATCACGACCTTTGCTCAATTGGCCTTTTAGCTCTTTGAGCTGGTCTTGCATTTCTTTTGAAAAAAGAGAATTTGACATAAAATTTAACGTATCGTTGGTTGATGAATGAATGGTTTATTTGTTAGCCATTTAAAAGCTATATTATCTCAAATAAAGCTACTTAAGTTACTTTACTCGTCTGCTGCGACGCCCGCAAGTAAGGATTGTAACGCCTGTCCAGGATAATCGGTTTTCATAAACTGCTCACCGATTAAAAAATGCTGAATGTCATTGCCCAACATCAAACGAATGTCATCACTGTTATGGATGCCACTCTCAGTGACAACGAGCGGTTTAAGAGCTATATCGTCTACGGCTAATGCTTCGATCAATATGTTTTTTAGATCTAGTGTGGTTTGTAAATCGACATCAAACGTATTTAAGTCGCGATTATTAATACCATAAATATTGTGCGCTGAGCGCGGTAATGTCAGTGCGCGATCAAGCTCAGATTTGGTATGTATTTCTATCAATATATCCATGCCTAACTCAATACTTAGTGCATGTAGCTCGTGTAATAGGGTGTCATCAAGGCAAGCCATGATCAGTAATATGCAGTCGGCACCCAGTAAATAAGACTGATAAATTTGATACACATCAACCATAAAATCTTTACGTAATATCGGTAGGCTTGTGGCATTAGCGGCTTGAAGAAGGTAGCTGTCATCGCCTTGAAAGTAATCACGGTCGGTCAGTACTGATAAACAGCTGGCACCAGCTTGCTCATACTGCTTGGCAAACGTGGTTGGGTCAAAATTATGATTGATGATGCCTTTAGACGGTGAGGCTTTTTTAATCTCAGCAATGATACCAATGTCAGCTTTACGTAAAGCGGTAGCGAAGCCTCGGCGTGGTTTGCTATCAGCTGCGACTTGCGTTTGTAATGTGTCAAGCGGTAAGGCCTCACGCGCCGCTTTTACCTCAATGTGTTTGGTGGCAACAATGCGCTGCAATACTGAAGGTATTTCTGAATGAGTGGTGGTCATGCGGGTATCCGAATATCGTTAAATGTAAATATAGTCAAAGAATTACTAGACGGCTACGGCGTTACCCTTCTTAGATGTACGACTGGTACAATCTGCAGTCGGCTGCCTTGTATCCGTTTTAGACTTCTTTGACTATAGACAGTGGTGGCAAATTTTGCACCATATGAGTGCTTATAAGTTAACCCTGAGCCACTAATTGCTGTGTATATTTGGCCAAAGATTCAAGCTTGATCAGCGCATCGCCATTTTGAATGACTTGCTGCGCTCTGCTAACGCCATTAGCATAGTTGCTGGCAAGTCCTGCTGTATATATTGCCGCACCTGCATTCAACGCAATCATGTCACGCGCTTTAAGTATAGAGCGGTCATGAGTGTCGATTCCAGATAGCGCAGCACGGATTAATTCAAGACTTTGCGCTGGAGAAGTTACATCAAGACCAATTAGGGTCTGTGATTCAATACCAGCATCTTCGGGCATCATCTCATATACTGATATATCACCATCTTTGAGCTCAGCAACGGTAGTAGAGGTTGCAAGACTGATTTCATCTAAGCCATCTTTTGCACCCACGACCATCACATGACGTGCGCCTAAATTTTTCATAACTTTAGCGATAGGTTCACACAGTTGATCGGTAAAAACACCAATCACCAGATTGGGCGTGCCAGCAGGGTTAGTTAATGGTCCTAAAATATTAAAAATTGTCCGTGTTTTCAATTCACGGCGGACGGGTATGGCATAGCGCATGGCACTGTGATGATTGGGTGCAAACAAAAAACCGATACCTTGATTTTCGATACAGTTTTTTGCTTGTTCAGGGTTCAGCGCCAAACTAATACCCGCTTGTTCGAGTAAGTCGGAGCTACCCGATTTGCTAGACACACCGCGGTTACCGTGTTTGGCAACTTGCGCGCCAGCGGCTGATGCCACAAGAGCAGAGGCGGTAGAAACATTGAATAGATTGGCACCATCACCACCAGTACCGACGATATCGACCAGATAATCACAACCTTTTGGCTCAATATTGGCAGCCAATGCTCGCATGGCGCTAGCGGAGGCGGTAATCTCATCTATGGATTCACCTTTCATGCGTAAGCCAGCCAAAATAGCGCCCATCATGGCATCACTACATCGTCCTTGCATGATGATTAGCATTACTTGATACATCTCATCGAAGGTCAAATCAATGTGCTGAAAAACTCTTTCTAAAGATGCCGTTAATAACTTATGAATATCAGAATCAGGCAATTGAGCAATATGATCTGGCGTCATTTTATCCTCTATCTTTATCGTGCTCATGGTGTTCTCTCTTACTATTTTTATAAGTTTGTTTCAAATTTATCGTTCTAAATGCTGTTGATGCATTTTTTAATGATGCTTAGCCGACTTGTGGTAATTCACTGTTGGGTAATACAGACAAACTATGAGCCAGTAAAAAATTATTGAGCAGCTGATAACCAGCTTCGCTCAAGATAGACTCAGGATGGAATTGCACTCCTTCAATAGCCAAGGTTTTATGACGGATACCCATGATTTCTTCAATACTACCGTCAGCATACTGTGTCCAAGCTGTCATCTCTAGACAGTCGGGCAGACTGGTTTTGTCAATCACGAGGGAATGGTAGCGTGTGGCTTGAGAAGGGTTGGGTAGACCTGAGAATATACCTTTACTATTGTGATAAATATCAGATAAGCGCCCATGCATTACTTCACCAGCTTTGACCACTTGACCACCGAATGCTTGGCCAATGGCCTGATGGCCCAAACAAATACCCAATATCGGTATGACACCCTTGAATGTTTCGATAACCTCTAAAGAGATACCAGCGCGGTCTGGATCACAGGGGCCAGGGCCGATGACAATTACGTCTGGTGCAAGGGTTTGAATTTGTTCAATAGTGGCCTGATCGTTACGCCAGACGGTGATGTCCTGCTGTAATTCACCGAAGTACTGTACGATATTGTACGTAAAGCTGTCGTAATTATCGATCATCAAAATCATTAGGTCTTCAACTTATGGATATGATTGTATTGTTAGGGCTTATATCTATCTATTTTACTTTTTGACTTATGTACTTAATAAGGCGTGGTTATCTTAACATTATTTTAAGGTCTATCAAATGTAGGGTACAGGTTATCCGAGTAAGTAATCAGTAAAATATTTACTCGGATAATATATGTGATGAATCATTAGTTTGTTATCAGCTGAGCAAATACAATAATTATAATTGCACTAAAACGATGCTTTTTACATGATTGGCTTGATTTATTATGCACCAAATTGATGCATATGTATCATCTAATTGGCACTCCTATAAGAAGTTGATAGTGTAGTAGGCTAAAAAATAAATATCATGATTTAATATTTCTGCTATAGATGTTTGTAATTATTGATAATAAAACAACGTTTCAAGTACTTTGATGCTATGACTTATTTAAGTTGGCATAGCCTTTGCACTAACAATGTCATAACTATTTTTAGCAAAAAATGCTTTAAAAATATTTGTTAACAAATGCCCGAAGCGCTTACTATTATCGTTCGTATGTTGTTAGAATAAAGTGAGAGTGGCAAGCACAAACTTGATATTAGAAGGATGTCTTGACTAAAGACATTGACAGTGCTGATAATAAGCATAATATTGAAAGCGCGCTTTAGTTTGAATTACGCAGCTAATATTAATATTCTTGAACCAAAAAATTAAACAAATAACTTTACATCGCAATAACGTGATCAACACAACGGAGATTATTTATGTCGAACAAATTACTAGATCTTATCAAATCAACAAATGCCAAATGGGTTGACTTTCGTTTTACCGATACCCGTGGTAAAGAGCAACATATCAGTTTCCCTGCGCATACCATCGACGAAGATGTTATGGAAGATGGCAAAATGTTTGATGGCTCATCAATTGCTGGTTGGAAAGGTATTGAAGCGTCAGATATGATCTTACGTCCAGATGCAGAGACAGCCTTTGTCGACCCGTTCTTTGATTCAGTAACTGTTGTGGTTACTTGTGACATTATCGAGCCATCAACGCTACAAGGCTACGATCGTGACCCACGTTCTATCGCACGCCGCGCTGAAGAGTACTTAAAGTCTACTGGTATTGGTGATACTGCTTATTTTGGTCCTGAGCCGGAATTCTTTGTATTTGATGATGTGAAGTGGTCAGTTGATATGTCTGGTGTTAGCCATAAAATCACTGCTGAAGAAGCAGCATGGTCGACAGGCGAGACTTATGAGTGGGGCAACATGGCGCATCGTCCACGCGTGAAAGGTGGTTATTTCCCAGTACCGCCTGTTGATAGCTCACAAGATATGCGTTCAGTGATGTGTGAACGCATTGAAGAGATTGTTGGCGAAGGTAGTGTTGAAGTACATCATCACGAAGTTGCTTCTTGCCAGTCTGAAATCGGTGTTGCATTTAACACCATGGTACGTAAGGCAGATGAAGTTCAACAGTTAAAATATGTGGTTCATAACGTTGCGCATCAGTTTGGTAAAACGGCTACATTTATGCCTAAGCCAATCGTTGGTGACAATGGTTCAGGTATGCACGTACATATGTCTATCGCGAAAGATGGCGTAAACACGTTCTCAGGTGATGAGTATGCTGGTTTGTCTGAAACAGCGTTGTTCTTCGTTGGTGGTATCATCAAGCATGCTCGTGCTTTGAACGCGATTACCAATCCATCAACCAACAGTTATAAGCGTTTAGTGCCACATTACGAAGCGCCTATTAAGCTTGCTTATTCAGCGTCTAACCGCTCAGCATCTATCCGTGTTCCACATGTAAGCAGCCCTAAAGCAGTGCGTGTTGAAGCACGTTTCCCTGATCCAACAGCGAACCCTTACTTAGCATTTGCTGCATTGTTGATGGCTGGCCTTGACGGTATCCAAAACAAAATGCATCCAGGTGAAGCTGCTGACAAAAACTTGTATGACTTGCCACCAGAAGAAGAAGCACAAATCCCAACGGTTGCAGAGAGCTTAGATGTTGCTCTACAAGCATTGAAAGATGACAACGAGTTCTTATTAAAAGGCGACGTGTTTACCAAAGATATGCTAGAGGCGTTTATTGCTTTGAAAGAAGAAGAAGTACAACGTCTGAACGTGACTGTACATCCAGTTGAGTTCGATATGTACTATAGCTGCTAATTAGTCGCTACAGCACTCAGTTATTTTGAGTCATAAAAACCAGCTAAGGTTAACTTAGCTGGTTTTTTTTATGGAATTTAAACTAGGGCGTGTCTTTAATTCACTCGATAGTCATCTAAATGGGCTAAAAATGGCTAAATCTTGCCAAACATTATCAAATAGCTGGTTAATATCCCGATATTATCTGCGCTATTTTCCTTGTTTGACGGCAATTTATCTCATTTTTATCACCATTTTTGAAATGAAGACACGCCCTAATAATTATCTTAAAATGAAGACACGCCCTAGTGTTTTTCACTTAAAAATCCCCCATAATGGTACTATTATATTTGTTAAATACGCGCACTTATTAGGTTGACTGACTATGCACTCACTCTCAAAAAATCTCCGTTTGATTCAGACTGCCATGACCATACGCAGTCATACAAAAAATAAGATGTTATTCACAGGCTTGCTCGTCTTCACAGCCAGTCTCTACGCCCCTTTGGCAAATGCTGCTTCTATTTATAAAGTCGTTGATGAAAAGACGGGTCAAGTTACCTTTACCGACCGTCCACAGAATTATGAGCAGCAAGCAGATAAGCAAGTTACTCAGACCAGTGTGATGACTAGAAGTGATACGCTTAATTCAAATAACAATGGCAATGCAAGTGAACAGTCTGGCAGTAGTGCACAAGCTGCCAGCGCAGAGACGACTGGTACATCTGATAGGGACAATAATAGTTCGACCGTCAGTTATCAGCTGACAATCACCAATCCAAGCGAAGAGCGTGCTTATCGTCGTCCTGCACAAAATATCGATGTAAGTGTACAAGTAGAGCCATCCTTACAAGCGGGCGATAGCGTAAGTATTTACTTGGATGGTAATGAGGTGGCACAGGGTTTAAGTGCTTCCATTTCAACGGTAGATCTTTTACCAGGTGCGCATAGTATTACGGCAGTTGTGACCAATAAGGCAGGTGGCAAGCTCCAGCAGGTTGCGCGTACCATTTATGTGATTCAGAACAACACAACATTGCAAGATAATAAAAGAAAAGCAGAGCAGCTGTTGGCTTATCAAAACCTATCGTTATACCAAAAACTATTATTAAAGTTAGGTAAAAGTGATTAGAGCTTGTCTTATTGATCAATAACGACGGCATAAACAACAGCGCAAAGAAAAAGGCAGGCACCATAATGGTGCTTACCTTTTTAGTATGAAGAGCTCAATTTATGAACGAACCTAACCACTGGTATAAGTTGATTTATTTAGTCAGCTCAATCGTACCATTTGCCGTTACTGAGACAGTACTGTTACCAGACTCAAAGCTTTGGCTAGGAACTGATCCACTCTCAGAGCTTGCTTTCATACTCATGCTGCTGTACATAGGGCGAGGGGAGTTACCGCCTGTGTTGAGATTGACATTAATCACACGATAACCACGAGCACCCCATGCGCTAGTTAGATTTTTAGCTTGCTGCTGAAAAGCGCGAGAAGCGTTGGTCATGAGTTTTTGTTCTAGTGCATCTTTCTTACTCTCTGAAACCCCAAAGTTTAGATTCTCCATCACTAGCGTCTCTTGCAAATCAGCGATGAGCTGACTGGTTGCGGCAAAGTCAGTACTCTTCAAATCTATATTGGCTTGTCCTGTCCAACCAATAATTTTATTGTCTTTGTCATAGCGAGGATAGGTACGCTGCTGCCCTGTGCTTACAGTCACACTAGGGTAGCGCTTAGCGATTTTCATCGCGTTATTGATGGATGTGTTGAGCATCGTTGCCAATGCTTTTGAATCTGTTGCTTGTGCTTTTTTATATAAGCTGGCTCGCACTTCATCATTTTGAATCTCTTCTTTTACTTCTGTTTGAAACGTTAGCTGATCGTAACCTGTTGGCTCTGCATGCGCACTGCCCATCATGGCTGTTAGTAACAAGGCTGTGCCAGTCGTTAAGGCTGTTTTGTTTAGTAACGTGGTTTTCATTATTGTCTCCTAAATTAGTTCTAATGATGCATACACAAATATGTTAAGAATCTGGTTACGCACAAGAAGCCATTCCTTGTATATATCAAAGAAAGGTTGGTATGGGTATAACTTTATACATTAA
>NZ_JBQSXG010000036.1:0-27116 GCF_052378005.1 Psychrobacter sp. AOP31-B2-9 | reverse complement strand
TATATAGAAACGTTGATCCTATAAGTTGCTTATTTAAATGCGACTACTCTTAAGAATCAACGTTTTTACAGCATCAAGCTTATAAGATAATCAAACTAGCCACATCTTTACCAGTAATTCTCTACCGCAATATTACCCTCACCGCGGCGATTCATAACCAACCCTAACGCCTTCAGTGCTTCTTTAGTATCTTCTACCATGTCAGGATTACCACATAGCATGACATGCGTACTATCGATGTCTAGTGCAATACCTGCCCACTGCTGTAGTGTGCCCTCTAATAATAGCTTTGGCAGACGTTCTGCTAACGCACCCTCGACCGGCTCACGGGTAACAATAGGAATAAAGGTTAATTTAGCAGGATTCTCCACCAATGAGCCAAACTCTTGTTGCAAGCTTTCAATCTTCTCAATATAAGCAAGCTCTTCTAGCGAGCGAGCGCTATAGGCGAGTACAATATGTTCGTAATCTTCCCACGTTTTCAAGTCTTGTAGCATCGATAAAAATGGTGCCAATCCTGTACCAGTTGCCAGTAGCCATAAATCTTTGGGCAGTGGTTTTTGATAACGTGCTAACGTCAAAAAGCCAAACGGTGTGGTATTTAGCAATAGCTCATCACCCACTTGTAGATATTGCAGCTGTGAGGTAAACGCACCATCAGGGATAACAATAGAGAAGAACTCTAATACCTCGTCAAAGGGTGAAGAAATAATAGAATAAGCACGAAAAATCTCTTCATCGGCAATATCATCACCTAAATTACCTTGCTGCTTATAATAGTTCAAATGACTAGGATTGACGCCCAAACGCACAAACTGCCCTGCAGTAAATTTAAAGCTGTCAGGACGGCTAACCGTAAAGCTAAACAAATTGGGTGTCCATGTGGTTTTACTGAGCACGGTTACTTTTTGAATATTGTCACTCATGGTAGTTAATCACTTATAGTTGGTAGTTAATTACTTATTTTTATTAAAGTCTAAGGTGTTTCCTCACTCCAAAAACGGAGATAAAAATCAGATAAATTGCCGTCAAACAAGAAAAACAGTATAGATAATATCGAAATATTAACCAGCTATTTGACGCTGTTTAGCAAAACTTAGCTATTTTTAGTTTGGTTAGAGAGCCATCGCTTTAATTTGAGTAGTGGCTCTGATTTTAAAAAACTGATTGTTAAAAATCTTATACGACACAAACAAAAAAAAGATGCGCCAAGCTTATCATAAAGCTGGCGCATCTTGGTTTCACAACCGTAACAGCAAACAAGGAACAAGTGCTGACTTATCTCATATCCCTAATAATGACACTACCAAATATGTGCCAAACTTGCCCATTCAATCATACTACTTGGCAAGATACCAAAGAGAATAATCACTGCCGTCACCGCAATAATCATGATACCACCCGTACGCATCGCCCATTGTCCAGAGACATCAAACTCAATAAACTGCTTAGGACGTTTGAAGAGTGTGAGCATGACGCGCAAGTAATAGAACAAGCCAATCGCACTACCTAAGATAATCATTGCCGCCAAGAACCAGTTGGTACCTTGTACTGCTGCCAATATCGCAAACATCTTAGTAATAAAGCCTGCTGTCAATGGAATACCAGCCAATGACAACATCATAATCGTCATTACTGCAGTCAGTATTGGACGACGCCAAAACAGCCCTTGGTAATGCGTGAGTTCATCCGCTTCTCCAGTAGCACGATAAGGGCTCGACATCAAGGTGACTACACCAAAAGCACCAATAGAAGTCAAGGCATAAACGACCATATACATACTTGAGATGCTGTCTGCTGCTCTACCAATACTCACGATTACGATAAGCACGTAACCCATATGGGCAATAGAAGAATAACCCAGTAGACGTTTCAGACTGGTCTGACGTACAGCCAGTAAGTTACCCACTAAGATAGATAAGGTCGCAATTACCATCAATAACATCTGTACCGATGGTAGTGCCAGCAACGCCGTATCAAGTAAGAATCGAACCGCTAATGCCATCATAGCTACTTTAGATACTGAGGCTAAGAACGTAGCGATAGGTGCTGGTGCACCTTCGTAAACATCAGGTGTCCACATGTGAAAAGGTGCGGCGGATAGCTTAAAGGCAATACCAAACATCATCATCGCCGCGCCCAGTATCAACAGTGGCGATTCAAAAATATTACTCAATTCCACGCTAATAGGCTTAAAGGCCAACGACCCTACTTCTGCATAAATAAATGCCATACCCATCAATAAAGTGGCTGACGCCGTCGCAGATAGCACTAGGTACTTTAGACCAGACTCTAGCGAGTTTTTACGCATATAGGTATATGACAGCATACCGTACAGTGGTATAGATAGCATCTCTAAGCTCATAAAGAATGACGCTAGATGCTGAGCACTGACCATCAGCAAAGCACCAATCGTCGATAACAACATGAGCAAATAAAGCTCTTCTTTATTATCTTTTAAATTGGTCAAATATGCATAAGATAACGTACAGCAAGCCAATGCACAGATAAAAATGATCACCATGTTAAACTGAGCAAAATTATCAATCACAAATAGCTGTTCAGCATTTGGTGCCAGAGTACCGCTATTGATAACACCAGTCATTTGACCAAGCAAAGTAAATAAACCAATGTTTAAACCAACGACGGTAACTGTGCCAGTAACCATATGTGAGCGTTTAATTGCGATGGCAATCATAACCACCAGTACTGTAATCACTACGGTAATGATTGGTGCATAAGGCAACAATCCCATCAAATCATTCATCGTAATATCATTCATGACTTAACGTGCCTCCATTGCATCAAGCAGGTGCGCCGCATCTACTTGTGTTACTTGACTATATACATACGCATTATTGATCCACTGCATCGCATGACTTGACGTATCAAGGAACGGCTGTGGGTACAGACCGAGCCAAACCAATCCAGCGGCCAATATGAGTAACAATGACAATTCACGTTTGCCCAAATCTTTTAGTTTACGCGGTGGTAGACCATGTGACTTGGTTTCTTGTATTGAAACCGCTTCAATATTATTTTTACCAAATAATGCGCGGTGAATGAGAATAAGCGAATACAAACCTGCCAATACCAAACTGAATGTGGCAAGTACCACAAATACCGGATATTGTGCAAATGAGCCAAATAGAATCATAAATTCGCCAATAAAGTTACCAGTACCAGGGATACCAAGCAACGCAGCACAGAAGAACATCAATATCGGTGCATAATAGCGGAACTGTCCCCACATACCACCCATCAAGGTCAAATCACGTGTATGCAAGCGCTCATACAACTGGCCAGCCATAATGAACAACGCCGCTGAGCTCAGGCCATGTGCAAGCATCTGAATCATCAAACCTTGCAAGCTGAGTAAGGTACCAGCATAGATAGCCAAGACCACAAAACCCATGTGCGAAATACTGGTATAAGCCAATAAACGTTTCATGTCGGTCTGCATAAAGGCCAGCCATGCACCATAAAAGATACCAATCGTACCTAAAGTTATGGCGATGGGAGCAAACTCTTGTGATGCTGCTGGAAATAATGGCAAGACAAACCGAATCAAGCCATATGCTGCCGTCTTAATCAAAATACCTGCTAAATCTACCGAACCTGCTGTCGGCGCCTGCGCATGCGCATCAGGCAACCAGCCATGGAAAGGTATAATAGGCAACTTCACCGCAAAACCAACAAAGAAACACAGCATGATTGGATATTCCCAACCACCAAGTGACGTACCAAGCAAGTCATTATAGTTAAAACTCACCACACCTCTTTGGGCGTAACTAATAATAACTAACATCAAAATACCAATGAGCATGATAAGCCCAGAAGCTTGGGTATAAATGAAGAACTTGGTAGCCGCATATTCTTTGGTTTTACCAACGACATCATGACCCCAAATCGCGATCAAGAAGTAGATAGGAACCAGCATCATTTCCCAAAAGAAGAAGAATAAGAACATATCAATAGCTAAGAAAACACCAATGACACCGCCCAAACTCCATAGCAAGTTCAGATGAAAAAAACCAACTCGACGCTGAATTTCATTCCACGAACACGCCACTGCCGCAATACCCAGAAATGCTGTCAAAGCGACCATCAGCAAAGACATACCATCTAATGCTAAATGAAAGCTGATACCAAAACTCGGTATCCATGGCACACTAAATTCTGCGACCCACGGCAGATTGGCACTTGGCCCAATCACTTGCTTGCTCATCCCGCTAAAGTCACCGTAATGCCATAGCACTAGGGACAGTACAAAAGTCAGCATCATGCCAATCAAGGCAATCCAGCGCGGTAGACGTTTATTAAACCGCTCGACCAACCAACATAGCAATCCTGCAATAAAAGGAATTGCAATTAATGCTGGTAGCATCCACGTTTGTTGTAACTCAATCATCTTATACCACCGTCATCATTACCAGCACCAACAGCACAGCCATACCCAAGCCAAAGCTTGTAGCATAACCTCGAAGTGACCCTGTTTGTGTCGCAGACAACATCTTATTACCCGCTGATGCCAGCTTAGGTAGGATGAGCCACGTTTTATCAATAGGGTCGGCTTTAAGTAAGCGGCCGATGAACAAAAAGGGTTTTACAAAAATTATGTCGTATAACGCATCAAAACCTAAGCCATGATAACACCAGTGATATAACGCACCACCAATACGTGAGCGCTTAAAGCTGGTCAGCATTCGACCTTTATCTGCGACATATAGGAATGCCGCCAATATTAGACCTGCAGCCATCGCACCCATGGCGATATATTCTGCTGTGTGCTTAGCATGTGCTTCACCGGCAACTTCTAATAAGTGCCCAACACTCTCTGGTAGTACTCCTTGCAATGGCGGTGTAATCCATGCACCAATGGCAGTAGATAGCACCAATAATATTGTAAGAGGTAACCAGTACGACATACCAGACAGCTTATGCGCAGGTGTTTTCTCTTCACCAAAGAAAACAATCCAAATCATACGGAACGTATAAATCGCAGTTAAGAAGGCACCAAACACACCCATGTAGAATAATACGAGATGACCTGTGGCATAAGTTTCCCAAAGAATCGCTTCTTTAGAATAAAAACCAACGGTGACCCAAGGTATCGCTGCAAGTGCGCCGCCACCGACTATATAGCACCAAAATACCAATGGTATCTTTTTGCGTAAGCCGCCCATCTTAAAAATATCTTGTTCATGATGTACCGCAAGAATGACCGCACCTGATGACAAGAACAATAAGGCTTTAAAGAAAGCATGCGTCATCAGATGGAAGATTGCCCCTTGCCATGCACCAACGCCCAATGCCAAGAACATATAGCCAATTTGACTCATCGTTGAGTAGGCAAGAATACGTTTGATATCAGTCTGTGCCAACGCACAAAATCCAGCAACAACCAACGTCAAGGCCCCTACACCGCCGACCCAATACAATAAAAGACCAGGGGTCAGCTCAAACAACGGATGTAGACGGGCAATTAAATAAACCCCTGCCGTGACCATCGTTGCTGCGTGAATCAATGCTGATACTGGTGTTGGACCCGCCATCGCATCGGCAAGCCATGTATGTAATGGTAGCTGTGCTGATTTACCCATCGCGCCGCCAACCAACATCATCGTTGTCAACATCATCGTTGGGTTATTGATATCGAACACTTCTGGCGCACGAGTAATAATCTCTTGAATATTAAGTGTGCCAAATTCACGGAACAATAAAAACAGACCAAAGGCTAAGAATACATCGCCGACACGTGTAACCGTAAAGGCTTTCATTGCCGCAAGACCATTGGCCCTATCTTGGTAATAAAAACCAATTAGCAAGTATGAACAAAGACCCACGCCTTCCCAACCGAGATAAAGCAAAAACAAATTATCGGCTAGTACCAGTAACAACATACTGGCAACGAATAAGTTCATATAGCTAAAAAAACGTCCAAATCCAGTTTCACCCTTCATATACCAAGCGGCAAACAGGTGAATCAGGAAACCAATGCCAGTGATAACACCCGTCATCGTCAGAGTTAAGCCATCAAAGCTCAAGCCAAAACTTGGCGCAAAATCACCGACTTGGAACCACGTCCAAAGCGGTATCTCTACGACCGTTCCTGCTGGATTGGTGGTCAAAAAAGTATAACTAACGACTAGTGTGCATAGTGCTGATAACAGCATACTACCCACACCGACAATCGCTGCCACCTGCTCCGTTAACTTATCGCGCATAAAGGCTAAGATCAAAAAGCCAACGAGCGGGAATATAAAGGTTAATGGTAATAAACTCATGACATCATCCTTTCATCTCATTGGCGCTATCGACATCAAGATGCCCACGCTGATGATAAAACCGCAATAATATTGCCAAACCAATGGCAGCCTCTGCTGCTGCTAATGTCAAAATAAAGATAAACATAATCTGTCCATCCGGATCGACCCAACGACTACCTGCCACTACAAATGCTAGAGCTGCCGCATTCATCATGATCTCAAGACTCATTAGCATAAATAAAAAATTACGCCGTACCATGACCCCGCACAGACCAATAGCAAATAAGATACCTGCCAGAATCAATCCGTGGCTCATAGGTATCATACCCAGTACACTTTGTGCCTCAGCCACAGGCTGTACTAAGCCTGCCACCTCATGGGCAAACGGCACATTCGCAACATCTTGTGCCACGCTCGCTGCTAGTACCATTAGTCTGACTCCTTGCGTGCAACTTTCTTCACACCTACCTGCGTGCCCACATTCATACTGACATAGTCATGCGGGTCTACTTCTTTATATTCGTATGGTTCGGCCATTTTTACCGTATCATTATCGGTTTGTGTCGTATGTTCGTATTGCTTAATACTACCGACACTAGGTCTGAATGCCTGACTAGCGTTGCTTTCAACTTCATCATCTATAGACTCTTTGCCTAAATGATAAGCAGCAACTAACGCCGCTAACAGTAGTAATGCTGCCACTTCTATCAGCATCACGTATTTAGTAAATAACACAGTGCCCACTTCTTTGGCCGAAATAGATGTCACGCCAATCATCGCTGTTTCATCATGATTGAGACCAATCATCGCATAAAGCACAACCGCAATAATGAGCGTCAGTCCTGTCGGTATCGCCCAAGTGCCCGCATCTAGCCAACGTTCTTCACGCTCATCATTACTCATACCTAAATTGAGCATCATGATAACAAAGACGAATAGCACCATAATGGCACCGGCATAAACAACGATCTCTAGGGCTCCTGCAAATGGGGCTCCTAGCACAAAAAAGATACCAGCAATCGCCAGTAATGACACAATCATCGATAAAATAGCATGCACTGGATTGGCTTGGGTTACCACGCGTAGGCTGGCAAATATAGCCACTGCAGCGAGCGAATAAAATCCTGCCAGTTCAGGATGGTTCAAGATATTCATCATGGCAGCAAGCTCCTTAGATCAATCGGTGCAGCTTCATTTTGTGCTGCGCCTTTTGGTTTGTCCGCTACCGCCATACCCGTCACACGATAATAGTTATAATCCGGATATTTACCTGATCCTGAAATGAGCAAGTGCTCTTTTTCATAAACCAAATCTTGGCGCTTATATTCGCCTAACTCAAAGTCAGGCGTCAATTGAATGGCTGTCGTTGGACAAGCCTCCTCACACAATCCACAAAAAATACAACGTGAAAAGTTAATTCGAAAAAACTCTGGATACCAGCGGCCGTCATCACGCTCTGCTTTCTGTAGTGAAATACAGCCCACAGGACACGCTACAGCACACAAATTGCAAGCAACGCAACGCTCATCACCATCCGGGTCACGCGTCAGCACAATACGCCCACGAAAACGTGGCGGGACTGGTACAGGCTCTTCTGGATAAAGGATGGTATCGCGTGGTCTAAGCGCATGACTATTGACCATCCACATACTGCGAACAATGGTAAATATACCAATGACGGTCTTTTTTATGGTAGTAAACATGGGATTATTATCCTTATCAGCTTTACCCTAGTTCATCAATGATGGCTAGTGATGACTACAACGTTGGGGAAAAGATCAAAATGACTGCAGCAGTAATCAACAGATTAATCAACGTTACTGGCAGACAAACTTTCCAGCCAAAATTCATCACTTGATCATAGCGCGGACGCATGAGTGAGCCTCGAGCCAAAACAAACAGCGTCATAAAGAACAGCGTTTTAATCATGAACCAAAAAGCTGGTGGAATAAATGGAATATCTAAATTAAACGGCGCAAGCCAACCGCCAAAAAATAAGCAGGTCATCAATGCAGAAATCAACACGACATTGACATACTCACCGATAAAGAACATACCGAATTTCATACCAGAATATTCAACATGATACCCTTCGGCCAGCTCTTGCTCTGCTTCTGGCTGATCAAATGGATGCCTATGCGTAACGGCCACACCAGCTACTACAAAGGTCAAAAACCCAAAAAACTGTGGAATGATATACCAGCCATCCACTTGCGCTTCGACAATAGCACGCAAATTAAACGAGCCAGTCAATGCAACCACACCCATCAACGACAAACCTAAGAAAACTTCATAACTGATGGTTTGTGCCGCTGAACGCAGACCACCCAATAACGAGAACTTGTTGGCAGATGCCCAACCACCGAACATCACGGCATAGACAGCAATACCAGCCATAGCAAAGAAAAATAGAATACCAATATCCCAATCAACCACGCCAAGCGTTGGCGAGATAGGAATGATGGCAAATGAGGCCAATGCAGTAAACATCGCGACCGCAGGTGCCAACGTAAACATAAACTTATCGGTAAAGTTCGGCGTCCAATCTTCTTTAAAGAAGATTTTGAGCATATCAGCAACCAGCTGTAGTGAACCAAATGGGCCCACACGGTTTGGACCATAACGATCTTGCCATAAGGCCAACATACGGCGCTCATAGATAATCATCATCGCCGCAACCAATACCACGACTAAGAAGATAACCAGTGACTGACCAACCAGAAATAAGATGGACCAGGCATCAAAGCTCAGACTTCCTGCCAAAAAGCTTGGCACATCAGGGATAATACGGGTAACTTGCATATTACACCTCCTGTGTGGTGGTAGGCGCTGCGTTTATCTGCGCTGCATCGTTATTGTTAGTGCCATTGCCAGCACCATTATTTATCAAAGTGCTGTCATTAGCCATGCTGCCCATCATAGTGATTGGTGCATCAACTTTACGTACAGACGCTGGCATCGATGGGTGAATGATACTCACCTGCCCGACTGGATAACCGATACAACCTTCTGCTAAATAACCAACAATCTGTACAGGCAAGGTGATTTGTTGCTTATCAATCTCAATTGCCAAATAATCGCCATTAGCAATATTCCAGTCCTTAGCGTCATCCATACCGATACGCCATGTAGCCACAGGTAGTTGCTCTGCGACGATTGGACTGCGTGAGGCCATCATCGAGCTAGCATAAATATTATGGATAGGCACCAACTTGGCTTGTCCTTGTTGCATATCAGTTGTCGTCACAGACATTGCTTCTGGCGCAATATATTGACGTGTTTCTAGACGTGCTAGCTGATCAAATAAGCGTACGCCTGGATCACCATTTTTCAGATGGCCGCCAACTTTGTCTTGGTACTTGTTCCATGCTTGTGGTGAGTTCCAACCTGCCGCACTGGCAAAAGGAATCATCGAGCTTGGCGTTTGCTTACCGCTATAACCTTCCATTGAGAAGGTCAAACCGGTGTCTAAATCTTTTGGCTGCATCGGCTCATGCACGGATATCGGCGCACGCATAGCGGTACGACCTGAATAGCGGCGTGGCTGACGAGCAATTTTAAGACCAGTCATACGGTAATCAGCATCAGGAGCAGCACCTTTAATACCAGCAAGCTTAGGATGCGTAGCGATTAATGCCTTGATGACATCATCTAGCTGTGTCCAATCAACATCACGACCTTCAATGCTACTATGCACTGCATGTAACCAGCGCCAGCCTTCTTTGATGCTACTCATCGGATGATAATATTCATTGTCATAAACTTGGAAGAAACGCTGCGCACGGCCTTCAGCAGAGATTAGCGTACCATCTGCTTCAGCAAAGCTTGCCGCAGGTAATACAATATCAACATCTTTGTGCCAATCAAGTAGCTGATGATCCAGTGCAATGACAGTTTTATCAGATAATAGCTGCGTCAATTTATTGGCATCGATGGCATCAGTCAGCTGATTTTCAGCGACTATCACCACATCGAAATCAGTCGCTAACAATTCTTCAACTGATTGCCCGCCAAGCATACAAACACCCATACTATTAGCATCGGTAACCGTTAAATAGATACCTGCTTGTGCATGATACTTATTGTTTACTTCTTTTAATTCGAGCGGTTCGGCAGGTGCGCGTTCTACATCATCTTGCGCTTCTGTATTCACGCCCGTTTTAGGTTTGTTCGGTTTCGCAGATAAATCTTTGTCTTCTTCAGGTTGGTCGTCAGCAGCTTTTGCTTGAGCCGCATGGACTTTGGCATTATGAGCCTCAACTTGATGCTGTTCAGTCGCTTTAATTGCTGAACGTTTTTGCGTCAATGCTTGAGTAATCTGCGCCGCTGCTTCTATCAATGCGGTAGACGATAAGCTACTACCTGAAATGACCAACGGCTTGTCCGCTTGAATCAAGTCATAAGCGATTTGCTGCGCCAACGCTTGCATCCCATCAGTCTCATTACTGGCATCAGTACTAGTATCAATATTAGCATCTTGCTCAGCCGCTTGTGGATCTACTATTTCTAATAAATCATCAGCGAAACTAGCAATCTCAGCAGCAACCTTAAAGCCAAGCTTAGTGATATCTTCAGGCGTTGCGACTACGCTGACTTTACTGATGTCTTCGAGCTTAGTCTGAGTCACATCGATGACATAGACAGGACTTAAGGCATCTTGAGCAATACGTTTAACAGGCTCTGCAAGCCACGGCTGCGTTTTTAATGCTGCCGCCATTTTTAGGCCTTCGTTTTTTGCGGCTTGGCGTACTGACAATGCAACACGTGATGAGGTTTGAGTGATATCTTCACCCAATACCAATACCGCATCATAACTTTCGATATCTGTCATGCTAGGATTATAAATGCCTTCCGTACTCAATACTTCGATGCATTTATTGACCAGTGCTTGCTGCTGATGGTTCAAACCAGTTGAAAACTTATCAAAGCCCACCAAGTTTTTTAGCGCAAAGTTGGTCTCTAGACTGGCACGAGGTGAGCCAATACCAATGACTTTTTTATCTTTGATACGTTTGATGGTTTCATCAAGTGCATAATCGATATTTATTTTGACATGCTTATCATTGATACGTTCAAGCGCTTGGATAGGACGATCGTCACGGTTGACATAGCCATAGCCAAAGCGACCACGGTCACATAAGAAATAGCGGTTTACTTCACCGTTATAGCGGTTTTCGATACGGCGCAATTCACCATAACGCTCACCTGGTGAGATGTTACAACCAGCCGAACAACCATGACAAACGCTTGGTGCATACTGCATATCCCATTTACGGTTGTAACGCTCAGAATGCGTTTTATCAGTAAAAACACCTGTTGGACACACTTCGGTTAAGTTGCCTGAGAACTCGCTCTCAAACTGACCATCTTGGTCGCGACCAAAATAGACGCGGTTGTTTGAGCCATAGACGCCTAAATCTTCGCCGCCCGCATAGTCTTTGTAAAAACGTACACAGCGATAGCAAGCGATACAACGGTTCATCTCATGTGCGATGAACGGACCAAGCTCTTGGTTGTGATGCGTGCGTTTGGTAAATCGATAGCGACGACGATTATGACCAGACATATAGGTCATATCCTGCAGATGACAATGTCCACCCTCTTCACAAGTTGGACAGTCATGTGGATGGTTGGTCATGAGTAGCTCAACCATTGATTTACGGAATGCTTTGGCTTCATCATCAGTGACCGAGATGTACATGTCATCGCCAGGGGCGACCATACATGACATCACGAGACGACCGCGACCCGCTTCCATATCTTCTTTGTTTTGAAACTGCTTGACCGCACACTGACGGCACGATCCTACTGAACCAAGAGCTGGATGATAACAAAAATAAGGCACATCAATGCCGAGCGATAAACAAGCTTGTAACAAGTTATCTGCGCTATCTACTTCGACAGTGGTTCCATCAATATGTATGACTGCCATGCCGCTCTCCTTATTTCACTACTGGCTGTTGGTTGGCTGCAGCATCAATAATATCGACACCAACCGCCTGCGCGATTTTTTGATCAAATTCAGGACGGAAATATTTAATCGCACTCATTAGTGGCTCCATCGCACCTGGCGCATGCGCACAGAAAGTTTTACCAATCCATAAGTCACGTGTAAGGCCCTCTAATTTTTCCAAATCACCTGTCTGCCCCTCACCATCATTGATGGCAGTAAGCAGTTTGACACCCCACGGCAGACCATCACGGCATGGTGTACACCAACCGCAAGATTCACGCTGAAAGAAAATCTCAAGATTACGAACCAGTGGCACCATATCTTGTGCTTCATCCACCACCATAATCAGTCCTGTACCCATACGACTACCAGCTTTTTGAATAGTGTCAAAATCTACTATGACATCTAAATGTTCGGCTGTTAAAAAGTCAGTCGATGCGCCACCTGGTAGCCATGCTTTAAGCGTTTTACCATCAATCATACCGCCCGCCAAACCTTCAATGATTTCGCGTGCGGTATAACCAAAGGGCAATTCCCACAGACCAGGATCATTGACCAATCCTGAACAGCCAAATAGCTTAGTACCTGGTGTTTTGCTAGTACCTTTGATATCCGATAGCGACTGGTACCACTCTACGCCATGGTTTAAGATGGCGGGCATATTGCTCAAGGTCTCAACGTTATTGACAACGGTTGGGCGGCCCCACGCACCAGAAATTTGCGGGAAAGGCGGTTTAGTACGTGGATTAGCACGTCGGCCTTCTAGACAGTTAATAAGTGCCGTTTCTTCACCGCAAATATAGCGTCCAGCACCCGTATGCACATGCAGGTTAAAACTAAAATCTGAGCCTAAAATATTATCGCCCATGAGGTTGTTAGCCAAGCACTCATCAATGGCAGCAACCAAACGCTCAGCGGCCAAAATGTACTCACCACGAATAAAGATATAACCATCGGTTGCACCAATGGCATGCGCGGTAATAAGCATACCTTCAATCAACTGAAGCGGTAGACGCTCCATTAATAGACGGTCTTTAAAGGTACCCGGCTCCATCTCATCGGCATTACAGATAAGATAGCGAGGTAAACCATCTGGCGGTGACATAAACGTCCATTTCAAACCAGCATTAAAGCCTGCACCACCGCGACCTCTGACGTTAGCAGCTTTAATCATATCGCCGACGGCTTTAGGCGATTGACTTAAGGCCTGCTTTAAGCCATCAAAACCTTTTAGAGATTCGTAAGTGGCCAGATCTAGCACCGCATCATGATGTGCTAGACGCCACGTTAACGGTTTGGTTTCGCTAGTGGCTGTGGCTTTATCACCATAAATTGGAATGCGCTGCTCATTAAGCTGGCTTGGTGCCTTGCCTTGGCTACGTTGAGCAATCTGCTCTGAAAGCGTTAATCTCATGCGTATAGCTCCAATAATTGCGCGACCTCGGAGGGTTGGACAGGACCATACGTGTCTTCATCAATCAACACAGCAGGCCCTTTATCACAGTTACCTAAGCAGCAAATTGGCAATAATGTAAAGCGCCCATCTGCCGTTGTTTGACCATATTCAATACCCAGCTGCGATCTAATTTCAGCCGATAACGCCTCATAGCCTGTCAAAAAACAAGCCACTGAATCACAAATAAGGATAACGTGGCGACCAACAGGCTGACGATAAATACGGTTAAAGAAAGTAGCGACCCCATCCATATCTGACATTGGAATATTTAAAATATTAGCAATGGCGTTCACCTGCGCATCATCTACCCAACCGTTACGCTTCTGCACGATTTTTAGTGCATCTAGTGAGGCGGCACGGGCTTGTGGATAATGGTGCATAAACTCATGGATAGACGCAATTTCCTCGCTAGTGAGAATGCTTTCCACATCTACTTTTGGCATTTTATCGGAAACAATTTTCATAGTTTTCTATCTGTCCTCACTCATCACACTTCATCACCGAATAGCAATAGCCTTAACAGACTTATGAATATCGCTATACCGCAACATATCAGCATTTTGGTGTGCCATTCGGCAATGATATATTGATAATATGTGTCTTTTTAATAACTATAATTTTTCACTCAAAGCACTAGGCTTAAATCAAAGCGTTAGCGATCACAATCTGCCATCACAATATCAATTGATGCCAAATACATGATGGCATCAGAGACGAGCGAACCATTAATCACTGACGGCATCTGCTGTAAATGTGCAAATGTCGGCGTACGGATACGGGTACGATAGCTCATCGTCGCCTTATCTGAGGTGATGTAATAACTATTTAGACCTTTAGTCGCCTCGACAATCGTCGTACACTCGCCCGCTGGCATCACAGGACCCCAAGATACTGAGATAAAGTGATTAATAAGAGTTTCAATATCGTTTAAGGTACGGTCTTTCGGCGGCGGTACAGCTAGTGGATGATCCGCTTTATAAGGGCCTTGTGGCATATTATCCATACACTGGCGAATAATACGTAACGACTGACGCATCTCTTCGACTTTTACCATACAACGATCATAAGCATCACCGTTGTAACCAACTGGCACTTCAAAATCATAATTCTCATAGCCCATGTATGGACGTGCTTTACGTAGATCAAAATCGACGCCTGTCGCACGTAGACCTGCACCAGTCACACCCCAAGCAAGCGCTTGCTTAGCATTATACTGAGCAACCCCTTGAGTACGGCCTTTGAGCACACTGTTTTGCAATGCGGCTTTGACATACTCGTCCAAGCGTTTTGGCATCCAATCTAAGAACTCTCGAACCAGACGCTGCCAGCCACGTGGCAAATCGGCAGCGGTACCGCCGATTCGGAACCAAGCGGGATGCATCCGATAGCCTGTCACCGCTTCGATGACATCATAGGCTTTTTGGCGATCGGTAAACATATAGAACACAGGGGTCATACCACCTGCATCCTGAATGAAGGTACCGACAAACAACAAGTTATTGGTAATACGGAAAAACTCACTCATCATCACACGGATGGTTTCAGCGCGCGGTGGAATCTTAATCCCTGCAAGCTTCTCAACTGACATGATATACGGAAGCTCGTTCATCACGCCGCCGAGGTAGTCAATACGGTCGGTATACGGAATAAATGAGTGCCAAGTTTGACGCTCGGCCATTTTTTCTGCACCGCGATGGTGATAGCCAATATCAGGGATACAATCGACGACTTCTTCGCCGTCGAGCTGTAGTACCAAACGGAATGCACCATGAGCTGAGGGGTGGTTAGGACCAATGTTCAAGAACATAAAATCTTCATCACGACCTGAACGTTTCATACCCCACTCTTCTGGGACAAAACGCAAGTTCTCTTGCTCGTATTGTTGCTTAGCAGTATTCAAGAAATACGGGGTAAATTCAGTCGCACGCGCATGATACTCTTTACGCAGTGGATGACCTTCCCAGTATTTTGGTAATAAGATACGCGTTAGATGCGGATGGCCTGTAAAAACAATACCAAACATGTCCCACACTTCACGCTCATACCAGTTGGCATTTGGCCAAATCTGGGTGGCGCTAGGCACATTGACATCGTCTTCGCTCAATGCAACCTTGACACGCACATCACTATTACGCTCAAGTGACATTAAGTGATAGAACACTGTAAAGTCACTATCAGGTAACCCCGCGCGATGCTGACGCAGACGCTCATCTATGGCTGATAGGTCAAATAACATGACATAGGGTTTTGGCAGCTTGCGCAAGAATAAGAGAATATCGAGTAAGTCAGCACGTGCAACCCACACTGTTGGAATCTCATCAACAGTGTGCTGCACGACAAATTTACCGGCATACTTATGCTCTAGCTCTTTGATAACTGCTGGAACAGGTTTGATCTTAGGATCTGTGTTTTCGACTACCGTGACCATGAATGATGTATTCCTTCATTAATCATAACTGATTCATCATAACTACACTGTGATGAGCGTATAAAACGTTGACGTTGTTGCTATGGTTATTACTATCAATCTAAACGCACGAGCCTAAATACTGTCTGGGCTACGTAAGTTTTTAACAGCGATACGATCTGCTTGCTTACGATCGCGCTCAGGTGTCATCTGTGGCTGATAGACGCCTTTTTCGTTGACATAAGCACCTAACGGACGACGCTCTTTAGTAATAGACTCTTGTAACAACATCAAACCTTGGATTAGCGCTTCTGGACGCGGCGGGCAGCCTGGCACATAGACATCGACTGGAATAATTTTATCCACGCCTTGTACGACTGAGTAGATATCATACATGCCGCCAGAGTTGGCACAGGCACCCATTGAGATAACCCATTTAGGCTCAAGCATTTGCTCATAAAGGCGCTGAATAACCGGCGCCATTTTGACAAAGCACGTACCAGCAACGATCATCACATCTGCCTGACGAGGCGACGCACGAATAACTTCCGCGCCAAAGCGTGATAAGTCATGAACAGCGGTTAAGGTAGTGGCATATTCGACATAACAGCAAGAAGTACCAAAGTTAAATGGCCAGAGTGAGTGCTTGCGCCCCCAGTTTGCTGTTGAATGAACAAGGTCTTCGAGACGACCCATAAAGACGTTTTTATTGACTTCATCTTCGATAGGGTCATTGACCGTTTGAGTGGTCTGTGCAGGATACTTCTCTGCATCAGGGTTGGCTTTTGTTAATGTGTATTTCATAACATACAACCTTTATATTAGACGTAGTGTGACAATCATCTTGTCCTCGCTATCGCCTTAACTTCTATTATTAATAAGCAATCATCAATACAAACACGTCTTCACACTTCTACTATTAGCGCTTGATAAGCTGTTGCCAACTAAGACAAACTTAATATCTAACGTTTCACGTTGTCTTTTTGAGCAGACGCCGCAAAATCCACAGACGTAACATTACCTGTGGTATTAATGTGATCGATGTTTTCTAGATGATGACGATTGATTTCAATATTGTTTGATACGTTAATCTGGCCTGAAGACTGTGCTGGCACTTTACCCGTGGGATCAACCATTAACTCATGAGCACCGTCAAACTTGGTGATGTCTGCTAGATTAAAACCAGCAGGTGCTGCGTATAGACGTACTTTTTTGCGCAGCTTATCAGCAGGTGCCCAACTCATCGCACCCAAACTTAGCTCGTATATTAAACCGATGATGAGAATAGTAATAAAGATAGCAGAAGCAGCAAAACCAAGCCACCCCGCCTCACGTACTGACACGGCGTAGGCATACAAATAGAGCGCTTCTAGATCAAAGATAACAAAGAAGATAGCCACCAAATAAAATTTGGCAGACAAACGAATACGGGCGTTGCCAGCTCCGACAACACCCGCTTCAAATATTTCTTCTTTTTGTGAGCCTTGAGAGCGACCACCAAGCAAACGTGGTACGACTAGCATAAAGACAACTAGCCCAATGGCGGCTAAGATAAAAGCTATTGCTGACCAATTAAAAGCAGACATGATAATACGTGCTCCTCACCCAATCGAGTGTTAAGCGCAGCGCAAGTAATGACCTCTCAAGGTCATCTAGCGACAGGCGTAACCCAGACGAAAACACAAGTAACTGTCATTGAATCGCTGTATGTAAGCAACTATTTTAAGTACTGTGCTGGTAACAACCAATTATCAAGCTTATTGACGACGATGTCAGACGAGACCAATAAAGGGATTCCGATATCGCACGGACAAAAAGGCTGGTCGCCTAACGCATCTTTTAACAACGTAAGATCAACTTATTAAATCAATATCATATTCGACTATTTACTTAATTGATTTAATAGCTCATTACACGTAGTCAACAATGACAAGACAACTGGCATAAATTATTTACGTACTATACGCATTTCAGCGTCTAAAAGCTAGTTTTTAACTGTATTGAACGGTCATTTTA
Source organism: Psychrobacter sp. AOP31-B2-9 (assembly GCF_052378005.1). Taxonomy (NCBI): domain Bacteria; kingdom Pseudomonadati; phylum Pseudomonadota; class Gammaproteobacteria; order Moraxellales; family Moraxellaceae; genus Psychrobacter; species Psychrobacter sp. AOP31-B2-9. The sequence continues at coordinate 9,015 of NZ_JBQSXG010000036.1, read as the reverse complement.
TATGCAAAAAAAATATGTTTTTTGCAACAACAGTTATGATATATAGGTTACCTTATATTGAGTACAAATCCATGTTTTCAATCATGAGTAGTAATGACGCCTTATAAAGCAAAGATTTGATGCATCTAAACCCCATTTTCGACACTCAACTCCTCACCCAAAGCACTGACTTTTGCTTTATAATAGCCCACTTGATTTTATTGAATAATTTTTAATTAAAACATCATTAGGGCAGCCATTTTAGTGATACGCCTCGCGTACATCTTAATACCGCTATCAGCACTACCTTCTTTTTTGCTTTTGTCTTACAGGTCACGTTATGAGTCAACTTAATCCCAAACAATCCGAGGCCATGCTCTACGTCTCCGGTCCATTACTGGTATTGGCTGGTGCCGGCTCTGGTAAGACATCGGTCATTACTCGTAAGATTGCTTATCTGATCCAAGAGTGCGACATGCCTGCTGAGCGCATCACAGCAGTGACTTTTACCAATAAAGCTGCTCGTGAGATGAAAGCGCGGGTAAGCAAATTGCTACCCAGCGAAAAAACGCGTGGTCTAACTGTGTCGACCTTTCACCAATTTGGGCTGCAGTTTTTGCGCTATGAGCTGATTCACACCCCTCTAAAAGGCAATTTTTCCATCATGGACAGTGACGATAGTAAGCGTCTACTGATGGAGCTAATGATGCGTGACAATCTAAGCGGCGCAGAAAGTCGCGAACTGGTTGGCAAAGCAATAAAAATGATTTCTGATTGGAAAAATGATCTGATAGAGCCCGACAAGGCGATGGAAACCTTAGACGATCCAGAAGAGATGATCTTTGCTACCTTATATGCACTATATGAGCGTAATTTACGGGCTTATAATGCGGTCGATTTTGATGACTTAATTGTCTTGCCAACTAAGATACTGCGTGAGAACAGAGAGCTACGTGATAAGTGGCAAAACCGTATTCGCTACCTTTTAGTCGATGAGTATCAAGATACCAATACCGCTCAGTATGAGATGATCAAACATCTAGTTGGTCCACAAGGTCGTTTTACCGTGGTGGGTGACGATGACCAATCTATTTATGCGTGGCGCGGTGCGAAGCCTGAAAACATGGGATTGCTAAAAGAAGACTTTCCAAAACTAAAAATCGTCATGCTTGAGCAAAACTATCGCTCAACCACGCGTATTTTAACTTCAGCCAACGCCGTCATTACCAACAATGAGCATTTATTTGAAAAGAAACTATGGTCGGATAAAGGTCAAGGCGAAAAAATTCGGATTATTAATTGCCGTAATGATGATGACGAATCCGAGCGTGTGGCAAAAGAGATCGTCACGCATAAGCTGCGTTTCGGTAATGAGTGGGAGCAATATGCCGTTCTGTACCGTAGTAATTTTCAAGCGCGGATGCTAGAAGCACAGCTGCGACAGTTACAAGTGCCTTATAAGTTATCTGGTGGCCAATCTTTCTTTGCACGTAGTGAAATCAAAGATATCATGGGCTATCTACGCTTGATTTTGAACCCTGAAGACGATAGTGCTTTTTTGCGGATTATTAATACACCTAAGCGTGGTATGGGACCGGCGACGCTCGAAAAGCTTGGCTTGTTTGCACAGGAGCACAGCATATCGCTACTGGCTTCCTGTACCCATGCAGGTCTGTCTCATGTTTTGCCATCGAAGGCTTATGGCACAATAAAAGAGTTCGGTGACTTTATCGAGCACTATACACGTGAGTTAGACCAACATCCTGACCCAGTTCCTATTGTCCGTCAGATGATCGATGAAACAGGTTATATTGATTTTGTGCGTAGCGACTCTAAAACCCCGCAACAAGAAAAAAATCGCATCGACAATATCGATATGCTCTACACCAGTATTCAATCTTTGATTAACCGCGCGGAAGAAGATGAAGATCGCACGATTGATACTATTATTCGTAAGCTAGTATTGTTAGATATGCTTGAGCAGCAGCAAGAAGAAGAGAACACCAATAAAGTCAACTTGATGACCTTACACGCGGCCAAAGGTTTGGAATTTGACTTTGTTTATATCATGGGCCTTGAAGAAGAAATGCTCCCACACCGCAACTCTATCTTGAGTGAAACGATAGAGGAAGAACGTCGCTTAATGTACGTAGGCATTACTCGTGCTCGGCGTGAGCTAACATTGACATTAGCAACGCAGCGCCGTGCAGGTGGGCAGATGCGTGTTACCTCTGAATCGCGATTTTTAGAGGAGCTACCAGAGGATCATATCGACTGGCCCGCCAAAGCCAAAAAGAAAAAAGCAACCAAAGATCCAGAAGCCGTGGCTGATGAATATTTGGCGAATATTAGAGCGTTATTAGGTAATCGCTAATATGCATCAACACACTTAAACAATACGACCAAAACTAAGCCAACAATTAATGTTTTAGTCATTGCTACTATTTGCAGTTTTAAAAATCAGGAATTTTTATGCCTACTTCTATGCCTGATCAAGATCAACCTTCTTCACTACAAATAGATTATAATTCAGCTGAACACAACGCTGAATATAAGCTGCTGTATCTACAAGATTTGGTTGCTGACAAGGCATATACAGCCATTACTGAGTTTTTAGAAAAACAGTCAGAATACGAAATTGCCAACCTGCTAGAGTCTTTTCCGACTCAAACCCGTCTACTAATTTGGGCACAAGTTCCAGAGAGTATCAAGGGTGAAGTCCTTGCTGAGTTAGATGTTGATACCCGCCAGCCCTTAATGGAAAAAATCTCTTCAAGAGAGATCTCTCTATTTACCCAAGACCTCGATGCACAAGATATCTCTGAGATTTTGGACACGGTGACCGAGAGTGTGCGAACCTCAGTCATGGCGACCTTAGACGAAGATATCCGAGTTCAGGTCAACAGACTAGACACCTATGTCGACTGGGAAGTCGGTAGCTATATGGATCCTGATATTATTCAGGTAAGAGAAGACATCACGCTTGCAGAAGTACAAAACTGGCTACGGGAAAACGATGACTTACTCGATGATGAAAGCCAAGAGCTGTTGGTTGTAGATCAAAGCCAACAGTTACTTGGACTATTGAGTTTGGTTGATTTGATTAAACACCCCCAATCCACTTTAGTATCCGATTTGATTGATGCGGCTGTTACTATTAATGATCGACTAGATATCCAAGATGCTGCAGCGATTTTTCGTTCAGAAGATATTCGCTTTGCTCCCGTGATTAATAGCTATGGCGAGCTAGTCGGTCAATTAAATGGCGAAGACATCATGGAAATCATCCAAGATGATGTCGATAGCACCATGAAAAACCTTGCGGGTGTCAGTCAGGACGAAGAGCTGTTTGCACCAATTTTGACCAGTGCCAAAAGTCGTAGCGTTTGGTTAGGCATCAACTTGTGTACCGCGTTATTAGCAGCGGCGGTCATTGGACAATTCGAAGAAGTATTGGCGCAAGTCGTGGCGCTCGCGATACTTATGCCAGTTGTCGCTAGTATGGGTGGTATCGCCGGTTCTCAGACACTGACAGTTGTCATACGCGGTATGGCGATGGGTCAAATCGGTGGTTCTAACCGTGTATGGCTGTTAAACAAAGAGCTGTGGGTCGGCGCCATCAACGGTATTATTTGGGCAATAATTATGGCATTTATTGCCCAACTGTGGTTTCATGACATCAAAATTAGTGCGGTCATTGGCTTGGCTATTGCCATTAATATGACAGCTGCAAACGTATCAGGTATCAGTATACCGTTAGTGCTAAAACGTATGAATATCGATCCTGCGCTATCTGCTTCTGTTATCCTGACGACCGTGACGGACATTGTCGGCTTTATGTCATTTTTAGGCTTAGCCAGTGTGTTGATACTATAATCAAACACTAAACTGTAAAAATGTCATTACTATTCAACAGACCCTAAATCACCTTTGCCCAAAATTATCATTTTAAAACCCTGAAATCGTTAAGTGAGTGCATTATGCAAGCTGTACAAGTAAAAGTCGTTAATCCAAAAATCACCGAAGATGAAGCATTTTCACTTCCGACTCGTGCCACTGATGGCAGTGCAGGTATCGACTTGCGTGCGTGTATTGATGAGCCATTGACCATTAAAGCCGGTGACACACATTTGATTGGTACTGGGCTCGCCGTTTATATCCAAGACCCTAATTATGCAGGTATGATCTTGCCGCGCTCTGGTCTGGGTCATAAACATGGTATCGTTTTGGGTAATCTAGTCGGGCTAATCGATGCTGATTATCAGGGCGAGCTGATGGTTAGTATTTGGAATCGCAGTAACGAAGACTTTGTGCTTAATCCAGCAGAGCGTATGGCGCAATATATCGTCGTACCGGTTGCTCGTCCTGAGTTTTCAGTGGTAACAGAATTCAGTGATGTAAGCGTCCGCGGTGCCGGTGGGTTTGGACATTCAGGTCGTCAGTAGTCAATGATCAGTAGCTATTACTGATTTGTTATTTTATTTTTTGTCTATCTCAAAGAGATTAACCACGATAATAAGGAGAGTAAGCAATGCCATCTTTTGCTGCGCAGCAATCCTTGTTTCGTGCTTATGATATTCGTGGTTCACGCCAGTATTTCACTACTGAGTTTATACAAGCATTGGGGCATGCTTTTGCCCATCGTTATAGCGCACTATCTACTTCGTTAGACCATAAGCTCCCAAATGATGCCTGTGCGCATAATACTGAATTGAAAGATATTAGCTCAACAAACAGTCTGATAACTCAAAACCAAAACAATAAAGACACCATTATCGTGATTGGTTACGATGCGCGTATCGGTAGCGATATGATTGCGCAAAAAATTGCATCTATATTGACTCATCATAATTTACAAGTTATCCAGTTAGGTTTGGTCACGACACCTATGATGGTTTTTTGGGCTGAGCGATATCAGGGGCACGGTATCATTGTGACCGCCAGTCATTCTGCAAAAGAGATTTTAGGCATCAAGTGGTTGGTCAATCATCGCTCGCCCAGCAGTGCAGAGATTCAGCTGTTTTATCAGCAGCTCCTGCATCGCCAGCAGGCATCAATCGATGCAGAATACAACCGTGCTATGCAAGCGAATGGCCTTAAAAACCATCCGCAGGATACATGCTTACCTGCTGAGCAAATAGCAACGGCTTATATTGCCGCTATTGACCAAGTTTTTCAGAAAATTCATCAATCTAAACCACAACCTTCAAACAAACGACCGTCAAACAACCAGCCCTCTACCAAGCTTGATTTTCGAATGGTTATCGACTGTATGCATGGGGCGACCAGTCTCATCGCTCAACGTTTATTTGGTCATTTCTGCCAAGATATTGTCATGCTCAATGACACACCAGACGGCAACTTCCCCTCTGGAAATCCGGATCCTACCGAACCTCATCGTCTCAAACTATTACAGCACAGCGTACAACAACATCAAGCAGACATAGGTCTGGCGTTTGATGGTGATGGTGATCGCCTAATGATCGTGGATAATAACGGCAAAGTCGTCTCGCCTGACCATCTACTGTACTTACTGGCGCAATTGACGCTCGCTGAACATCCTAACATGTTATCTCCAAAAAATTCTGTAGATTCATCATTCAAGCCTCAGATCGTTTTTGATATAAAATGCTCTCATCACCTCTCAACGCTTTTGTCTGAGCTTGGTGCCACACCTGTCATCAGTCGCACAGGTAGCAGTTTTATGCGCGAGCAGTTACAGTGTTCTGCTGGTGAAATTGTCTTTGCTGGTGAGTTGTCAGGACATTTTATATTCAACGATAGCCGTTTTATTGTTTATGATGACGCCATGTATGCCGCTCTACGACTGCTGCATTGGTTAGCAGCGAATGGCGTTGGACGCGGTAAAAAATCACTGACAGATATTACGGACGACCTACCTGCGATGGTCAGTACTGCGGATCATTACTTGCCGATGCCAAAGACTTTGGGGGCGGAGTATTCAATCGTAGAACAGCTCTCCCAATTCTGTCGTTATTTACGCCAACTGTTAAAGGCGACATCAGCAGATTCTGACCATCATTTGATCAACACTGATTCGCTAGTAGATTGTCATTGTTCCGTGATTGAGCCTCATCTAACCCTCAAACAAGCCAGAGACTTAATGCCAGTAGGAACAACGCTAAGCTGTATCGATGGCGTTCGTTTGGATTTTGCACATGGCTTTGGTGTGCTGAGACAGTCAAACACCAGTCACCATCTGACAGCACGCTTTGCTGGCGATAGCATTGATCAGCTAAGAGCCATTCAGGAAAAATTTGCCACACTATGTCGCCCATTTGACAAAGAGCTGGCTGCACAGATTGTCGCGATTCCTGCTGAATAACTAGGGCGTGTTGAACATTCAAATGTGGTGCTGGCAGTGACTATTTTTTAGACAATATGCAGTGAAATTTTTGATGCCTAGTCATTCTAGGTTAAACAATTTCGCCATGTATTGGCAAAAAAAAGTACTGCCCTGAAAGGCTGATGCTAAAATCACCCCAAAAGTCGTTACAAGCCTAGTTAAGGTCTCGACATTATCGTCGGCTTGCGCCTAGTTTGGTGCAATTTTAGCGATCAGCAGCCCTAATATTTGAATGTTCAACACGCCCTATATGTCACAAACTGTTTTATATAGGCACTAACCTGTATCAAGAAACACAATATAACCAACCCGCTCAACACTGTACTTTAGGAGTTTTTAATGACGCTTAATTTAGATGATGCCAAAATAACCGCTGAAGTATTGACCACAGCCCTACCTTATATTCAGCGCTTTGTCGGTAAATTGATCGTGGTCAAATATGGTGGCAATGCCATGACTGACCCTGCACTTGAAAGCTCATTTGCCCGTGATATTGTGTTGCTAAAAACCGTTGGCATGCATCCGGTAGTCGTACATGGTGGTGGTCCACAAGTCGATAACTTGTTAAAAGAGCTTGGCCGTCAGTCTGACCGTATTGATGGGATGCGCGTTACTGATAAAAGTACTATGGATATCGTCGAGATGGTGCTAGGTGGCGGCGTCAATAAATCTATTGTTAGCCTGATTAATAAGCATGGTGGCCGAGCCATTGGTTTAACCGGCAAAGACGCTAACTTAATCCAAGCAAAAAAACTGGTCATGGAAAAAGTGGGCGAAGATGGTGTCGCTGTCCCTGTCGATCTAGGGTTTGTCGGTGATGTGGTCAGTGTTAATAAAGACGTGATTAATATGCTTATTTCGTCTGACTTTATTCCGGTCATCGCACCGCTTGGCGTCGATAGCGAAGGTCACACTTATAATATCAATGCTGATCTAGTCGCAGGGAAAGTCGCAGAATTCTTGCAAGCCGAAAAATTGATGTTACTGACCAATATCAAAGGTGTATTGGGTCGTGATGGTCAAGTCGTCACTGGGCTGACGCCGAAGAAAGTCGATGGACTGATTGAAGATGGCACTATCTCAGGTGGCATGATTCCTAAAATTCAGTGTGCGCTTGATGCCGTACGTAGCGGCGTAAAAAGCGCTGTCATTGTTGATGGCCGTGTGCCCCATGCGACCTTGCTTGAGATCTTTACCAACGAAGGTGTCGGTACCTTAATCAGTCGTGAATTAGATGCATAATTGAGCCAACAGCCTACGATTATTAGCATGAAAAATATTCGTATAGAAAACACTAGTATAAAAAAGCCCGAGCTCGGATACCAAACTCGGGCTTTTTAACTGTCTATCAATTTTATGATCTATTAGGGCGTGTTGAACATTCAAATGTGGTGCTGGCAGTGACTATTTTTTAGACAATATGCAGTGAAATTTTTGATGCCTAGTTATTCTAGGTTAAACAATTTCGCCATGTATTGGCAAAAAAGAGTACTGCCCTCCACTCGAGCACAGCTCTCGCCTTGCAAACGGGCAAAGCAGTGCTTTGCTGGATCCGTTCTCAAGGCTGATGCTAAAATCACCCCAAACGTCGTTACAAGCCTAGTTAAGGTCTCGACATTATCGTCGGTTTGCGCCTAGTTTGGTGCAATTTTAGCGATCAGCAGCCCTAATATTTGAATGTTCAACACGCCCTAACATTCATTCAAACAAGATGAATTTAATAAGCACAGAACTCAACAGAACTATGGTGACTATTGCCATAAATCTTCATATAGTGGTTGCCTTTACTCTCAGTAATGTAAGACGTTTCATTATCATAGCGGTCACCGTCCAATCGACCACTTGGCCCTGAGACGTAAGCCATATTGATACGATCATCGCCAACATTACGAATCACTAAGTTTTGGTCTGCTGCGAGCCATAAACGAAACACTTTTCCATCTTTGATATTGCCTGTAAAGTTACCGCAATAGCTGTCTTTTGCAAAGGTTACTTTAGTTGATGAGTCTGCCGCCTGTACGCTTGTGGCCATTATAGGTGCTGCTGCAAGCGTAGCCATCAGTAATAATTTTTTCATCATTCTATCCTCGAACATTAGGGTCTATTGAGCATTCAGATACCGTGCTGATAGCACATTTAAACATTCAATAGACCCTATAAATTAGTAAACTTAATTCTACCAATGAGAGCATAGTTTATAATTTGTCAAAGTGACAGCTTTTTATGAAAATTATTTATGAAAAAACCGCCTCAAACTCAGCTTCATTAAAGCCGCACAGCAATATTGACTGACTTTGATTTTTATCGTCAATCTGACCTTCCACAATCGGACGCTTAATCATACTGGTGTTTTCGACTAGTAAATCAATCGCGTTATTTATATCGGCATCAGCTGCTTGCTTTTGCTCATCGGTCAGCTTGCGCCATGTGGTACCACGCTTGTTCAGCACTTTATCGATACCTAGCACATCCACCCAACGCTGGACGCTTGGTTTGTCGATGCCTTGTTTTTTATAATCATGAAAATCATAGCTAACACCTAACTCCTCAAGCTTAGTAAACGCCTTTTTCATGGTGCTGCATGATTTGATACCGTAAATAGTGATGGTCATAATGATTCCTATATAACCCCAATTCGGGATAAGGGCTCAAAAAAAAGATAAAAAAAG
>NZ_JBQSXG010000035.1:0-27186 GCF_052378005.1 Psychrobacter sp. AOP31-B2-9 | reverse complement strand
AATATGTCATGTCTATACTGTGCTTGGTATAGCAGCCTCATTTGAAGGGTTGACGGATGCCTGCATTAGATCAGGCTCATCATCATCGCTAATGATATCTTCGTTGCTACTTGCAGCCAGTAAGTCACGGTAGTTAACTTGAGCTTTTAAAATCATTTGCTCTTCTTCAAGATCGGCATAATTTACTTGTACCTTATGCAAAGTACTAATGATTTTTTTGTTATTTTTTAGCCAACGATGAATGTCAATGTAAATGACTTCATCTTTTGCACGGGCAATCTTGATGTAAGATAGTAGAAATCCTAAAGGGTCTTTTTTAAGGATGCTGTGATAGAACCAAATAAAGAACTTAACACCTTGGCGTTTAAGGTAAGACTCACAGCGTAGGTTGAGAATATCAGTATAGGTCTGCTGACCAAATACCAAACGTTGGACATTGCGATCAAGCTGAACATGAACTAGGCTAAAGTTACTAGCCACCTCGACATAAATCCCCGCTGTGTTAATCGTGCTGTATAGGCGAAACCAGTCGTCATGCATTTCAACACGCAACTCTAAGATGGCTTTTACATTATTAGTGACGAATTTTTGTAGTGCATCATTGACGTATTCTTGTGTCACTGGTAAGGCAAGCTCGTCTTCAAATTTATCAGCTGTTTTGTCATATACCTGTCTAACGGACTGGATAAGACGTTCCCAACCATTGCTGAATGACTCATCGAAACGGTAGTTAATATCCTCAAAAAAATCGTCAAAATCCTCTGAATTATCTAAGTTATCAAAATCACTCAAACTGCTTATCCTTATAGTTTATAGGCGTATTGTTGAATAGAGCGTGCACAGAAGCGCTGATCAAGACAAGGTAATTAGGGCGTGTTGAACATTCAAATATTAGGGCTGCTGATTGCTAAAATTGCACCAAACTGGCGCAAGCCGACGATAATGTCGAGACCTTAACTAGGCTTGTAACGACGTTTGGGGTGATTTTAGCATCAGCCCTTTGGGGCAGTACTCTTTTTTGCCAATATATGGCGAAATTGTTTAACCTAGAATGACTAGGTATCAAAAATTTCACTGCATATTGTCTAAAAAATAGTCGCTGCCAGCACCACATTTGAATGTTCAACACGCCCTAATACCAGTTACAAAAACTAGAGTAGCCAAGAAAATGAGTTTGATATGGCCAATCTTACTACTTAGTTTTGGTATAAAGTGGTTTTGATTTGGTAAGATGATACCTATAGTTAGAGAACAGCTAAACGGCTACTCGTTCCTAGATGTAATACTTGTACAATTTGCAGTCAGCTGCCTTGTATCCGTTCTAGAGTTCTTTGACTATACCAAGTAGTATATATCAAATATGATGGCTACAAAATGTACGCATATACTTTACAGTCATTCACTTAGTAGGTATTAAATATTTGATGGTTATCAATTGAACTGAAGGCACGCCTTAATTATACCCAGAATATAAAGCCTAATAGGCGTGGCTACTATAGTCAAATCATCAACCGATTTTAATTTGGCGTATTGATTTTGTATTAGGTTTGACAACATTCTTTTAATTAGTCGGCCAAAGATTGTAAATATTGCGCGAGTGGGGTAAATTGCTCAAGCAATAGTTATACTAGTGACATAATTCTTTGTCATGTTATCATAGCGCCAGACTATACTATGCATATTATTATAACGCTTATTATCTGCTGTTTTGTACCTATAAGCTCGTACCCATAAGCTGAGATTGACCGTGGCCTATATTAAAGATTCACAAAGCTATCATTTTTCCGCGCAAGTACCTAAGCGGGATATTAGCTTACCTGTTGCTGTTGTTATTGCAGTGGGTGTACACGCATTGATTATTTTTGGTGTTAGCTTTTCTATGGGGAGTGATCCTGCTGCAATGATGCAAGATGTTGCAAAAGTGCTCACTGATAACATGCAGCCAAACGAAGATGCCCACTTTATCGCTAATGCTTCTCAAGAAGGCGGTGGTACGATAGAGGAGCAGTTGCGACAAGAAAATGATCAGTTCAGTCCACTCTCTGCTGAGCAAATGGGTGAAACGCAAGATGTCATTAGCTTGCAACGCAAAGTGCGGCAGCAACGCTATCAAGAAAGCTATTTACGTACGACACTCAGTTGGCGTCAAGCCAATGTAGAGTCTGATAATGATAGCAAACAAGCACAAGATGATCTAATAGCACAAGAAGAGCGTCTGCGTAAACAAGTCGCTACCTTAGAGGCGCAGTTATCTCAACGTCAACAGGTCTATGCGACCAAATCCAAGGTCGTGACGGTTGATAGTAACTCAACGACACGTGGTTCTGCTGCAGATTACATCAACACTTTTCGCGAGCATGTTGAGCGTATTGGTAATCTACATTATCCGGTACAAGCTCGAGCGCAAGGCATCACAGGTGACGTACGTCTGATGGTCATTATTAGTAGTGATGGTAACGTCAAAGCCATCCGCCTGCTAGAAAGCTCCGGTTCAACGATATTAGACGAAGCTGCTAAGCAGTCGGTGAGACAAGCAGCACCTTTCGGTAAATTTACCGAAGACATGAAGGATATCGTTGAATTGCGTTTGATTCGTACCTATCAATACACTGACAAAGTTGATGTGACTTATTAGCAGACACTAGGGCATGTCTTCAATTCACCTGATAGTCATCTAAATGGGCTAAAAACGGCTAAATCTTGCCAAACAGCGTTAAATAGCTGGTTAATATCCTGATATTATCTGCGCTATTTTTATCACCATTTTTGAAATGAAGACACGGCCCAATATTTTGATTTGTAGATGAAAAATATCCTCAATTCATCAAACACAGCTATAAAATAAAGAGTTAGTATGGAATTTTTAGGTTTTACTATAGATATTGCTACCCTTACCAGCAACACATTAAGTTTAGTTCTTAAGGTTGCACTAGCAATCGTAATATTCATCGTGGGTCGCTGGCTCGCTAAAAAAGCGGTTGCCATTGCTCAAAAAATCATGATTCGTAGTCATTTAGATGATACCATTGCTAGCTTTTTGAGCCGGCTGCTCTATGGTGTACTATTGGTGATAGTGGCACTGGCAGCACTTAGTAAAGTTGGTGTACAGACCACATCTGTTGTGGCTATATTGGGTGGTGCCGCTGTTGCGATTGGTTTATCATTAAAAGATCAGCTGTCGAACTTTGCCGCTGGTATTATGATTGTGGTTTTCCGTCCATTTGTACGTGGTGATTATGTGCAGATCAGTAGTTATACTGGTACAGTGACTGAGATTACGTTGGTCAATACTCATCTAACGACGATAAATAATCATGATGTAATCATTCCTAATGGTGATATCACCACCTCAGCGGTCATCAATTACACCGCATTGCCCAATCGGCGCGTCGACATCACGGTTGGCATCGGCTACGATGCTGATATCAAAACGGCCAAAGATGTGATGTTAAACTTAGCAAGGAACAACCCGCTAGCGTTTACTGATCCTGAGCCTGTCGTGCGCGTGACCAATTTGGGTGACAACTCAGTGGATCTAACTCTAAATGTTTGGACGACCAATGCTGATTGGTGGACGATGCAATGCGATTTGCTAGAGCAGTTTAAACATGCACTCGACGATGAGAAGATTGAAATTCCATTCCCGCAGCGTAGTGTTCATGTTAAAGGGCTGGATCAGATGATTAACCAAATGAATCAATCACAAAAGCTACCAATGACAAAAGACTAGCTATCAATTGATTAGGGCGTATTGAATACTCATAAATAGGCACTGCTGATCACTAAAACAATTTCTGTTAGTGCTATGGTCAAATATCAAGTACGCCCTATATTTAAGCATAAGGATTTGGTAGGTTTAAACCTGCCAAAACCTCAATCTCAAAAAGCTCCATCTCATCTTGCTCAGCCTGTCCGATCTCATGGTCAAACCCCAGTAAGTGTAGCATGCCATGTGTTAATAGGTGGCTAATGTGCTGTGCGACTGTTTTCTCCTGTTCTGCTGCTTCACGCACTATCACATCATGACAAATAATCAGCTCGCCGAGTGCTAGGGTCGGCATCAGATCGATGATAGTGGCTGGCAAGTCACTAGGATAAGACAGAATGTTAGTCGCATAATCTTTGCCTCGTGCTTCCAAGTTTAATTCGCGACCTTCAGTCGCATCAGTAATGTATATATCAAGTGATTTTTGTTTTTCTTGCCACAGTTCAATATCAATTTCTGCAAAATAGGGCAGTACCAAACCATTATTAATACGCCCATCTATATAATCTAAAGTCGCATTTATGACAGGCAGGAGCATGTCACGATGATAAAAAGCATCGAGAATCTCGTCGTTGATGCTATTCGTAGCACTGATGTCTAATATCTCAAAGCTTTCATTGTTTTGTTTCAAACTATCATCATTATTATATTGGGTCATGTTGTTCTCTCCTTACTTTATTACCATGTTGTTTGTTTAATTTGCTCGAACTGATCAAGATTAACTTATACCATTCACAAGAATACGATTAGCTGTGTCAAAATCGCTTAGCCTACAATGTGTAGTGCTTGTACTCTTTTTCCTTGCTACTCTAATTTTTGTGAATGGTATTACTAATGCTAACCATCAGTCTAGCAGCAAAAAACCGGACTACTAATCAGTAATCCGGTTTTGCATTTCTATGGAAGTAAATAGCAGGCTAGCCAGTTTATAGTTTGGCTGCTGCATTAGCGATGGCTTGTCTACGCTCTTGCTCTTTGATACGCTCAAACTTACGCTTTTCTTCTAATACTATTTGTTCTTCATCGAACACATCGTATGCTTCGACAATTTTTTGTACCAATTGATGGCGTACCACATCTTTTGAATCAAACTTGGTGATATGAATTTCTTCAATACCACTTAATATTTCTAGTGCTTGGCCCAAGCCTGACTTATGACCACGTGGCAAATCCACTTGGGTGATATCACCAGTAATTACCGCTCGTGAGCCAAACCCTAGACGGGTCAAAAACATTTTCATTTGCTCAGGCGTGGTATTTTGCGCTTCATCTAAGATGACAAATGAATTGTTTAATGTACGGCCGCGCATATAAGCAAGGGGAGCTATTTCAATGACTTGCTTTTCAATCAGCTTACCTACTTTTTCAACGCCGATCATTTCATATAGCGCATCATATAATGGGCGTAAATAAGGATCGATTTTTTGGGTTAAATCACCCGGCAAGAATCCTAGTTTTTCACCAGCTTCTACCGCTGGACGCACCAACAAAATCCGCTCTATCTCATTACGCTCAAGCATGTCTACGGCACAAGCAACCGCTAAATATGTTTTGCCTGTACCAGCAGGGCCAATACCGAATGAGACGTCAGAGTTTAGTACGTTTTGGACATAGGTTTGCTGATTGCCACCGCGAGGAATGATGCGACCCTTACGCGTGCGCAAACTAACGGGTGTGAACTCATGGGTGACATCGAAATCTTCTTCTTTGGCAGCATCTTCTTCTGCGCGTTGCGCATCTGCGGCCATGTCTTCATCACGAGAAATGCTCGATTGGATGATAAGGTGCAGCTCTTCTGCGCTGATGTCTTTTTTGTTTTGCGCTTCATCTACCATCTTATAAATAATACGTTCACCGCGCTCAACACCAGTCACATCACCGCTCAGGCAAAAATCACCTTGACGCTGCATGATTTTGATATCAAGGCGTTTTTGGATATATTTCATATGATTGTTGTATTCACCTAGCACGATTTTAAGCTGTGCTGGCGTCAATGATTCAAACTTTATACGGCGGCTCATGGAGTCAGTCAAGCGATTATCCTTGTGTTAGGCGTCCAAAATGATGTTGTTTTATTAAGCTTTGGACTTAAGAGATAAAATGGTTAGTCGTTATTGTCTTAGTTTTAAATTTTAGAAATAGAAATGACGGTGGCAGTATTATTGGTTTTGCTGTCGGTTCTGTTGTTTGTTTTATGAATGGTGATAAGTAACGGTCTTGCCTTTATTATGGTAGATAGTTTTTAAATTTCAAGCCATGCAGCATCTACATGACGTTGTTTTTGTATGGTGATTGCAACTGTCATGCTTTATTTAACGTTTTTACAAGATCAGGGCGTGTTGAACATTCAAATGTGGTGCTAGCAGCGACTATTTTTCAGACAATATGCACTGAAATTTTTGATGCCTAGTCATTCTAGGTGAAACAATTTCGCCATATATTGGCAAAAAATAGTACTGCCCCAAAGGGCTGATGCCAAAACCACCCCAAACGTTGTTGCAAACCTAGCTAAGGTCTCGACATTATCGTCGGCTTGCGCCTAATTTGGTGCAATTTTAGCAATCAGCAGCCCTAATATTTGAATGTTCAACACGCCCTAATGGTTTTTCTGTTCTAATAGGATGCTAGGTTGGCCCTTAGTGGTATAGATTATTAGGCGTTTTTAGTACACGCTTTGTCTACGGTTAAGAGCATGGAGCGATAGGTAATTTGTGGTAGTCTATGAATGATATCATAGCGCTTTATAATTGAATTTAAAATACGAATAAAATAAGCAAGGTCAGAATATTGAAGCGGCTAAATGATAGCTACTAAATAAAAGCCACTAAATGAAAGTAACTGATAACGGCAATAAGTGCCTCATTAACTGCGTATAGCAAGCATGCCTCATATAATAAAGTAGGAATAAGCATGATACAAAATACTGATGTAAATTTATTGAATGCTCAAAATAAAGTTGAAACTACAGCTGACAACCGTCAGGCAATCACGGAGCAGCAAGTACT
Source organism: Psychrobacter sp. AOP31-B2-9 (assembly GCF_052378005.1). Taxonomy (NCBI): domain Bacteria; kingdom Pseudomonadati; phylum Pseudomonadota; class Gammaproteobacteria; order Moraxellales; family Moraxellaceae; genus Psychrobacter; species Psychrobacter sp. AOP31-B2-9. The sequence continues at coordinate 20,415 of NZ_JBQSXG010000035.1, read as the reverse complement.
CATCGCGGGTGGTGGACATGTCGGTTTATCCTTTGCTTTACTGCTAGCGAATCATGGTATTGCGAGCACATTAATAGAAAAAAACCGCTATCCAACCATCAGCCCAAATGATGACCGCAATCGTAGCCATTATTTGGACAGTCGTAATACCGCACTGTCGCGGCGTACGGTACAGATTTACCAAGAGATTGGTCTGTGGGATAAGTTACAAAGCCATGCTTGCCGTATCGATTCAGTACAAATCAGTGAACAAGGTAGCTTTGGTCGCGCACAGCTCAATAAAGCGGAAGAAAAAGTAGAGTCATTTGGTCAAGTAATGGAGAATGCATGGCTTGGGCGTGAGCTTTTATTAGCCGCACAGCAGGCGCCATTGATTACGCTGATTGATAATGCCAATGTCAGCGCAGTGACACAAAAAGCGGATGGTGTCACGCTGAGCTTTAGCCATTACGGTGAAGAGAAAACAGAGCAGCAATTGCAGGGCAGCGTTTTGGTCGCTTGTGATGGCCGTGACTCTACCGTGCGTCAGCTATTGGATATCGGCACGACGACTTATGATTATCAGCAAACAGCTATCGTCGGTGTGGTAGAGACAGACAAGCCGCATGAGCATGTGGCGATTGAGCGTTTTAGCCCAGCAGGTCCACTTGCTGTCTTGCCACTAACGGATCCAGATGGTGATGGCAATAATGAATATCAAAACGGCTATAGACGCTCGGTCGTTTGGGTGTGTCCAAAAGGCGAAGAGACACGTTATTTAGAAGACGATGCGCATTTCTTACAGACGCTACAACACGCTTTTGGTCAGCGTGCTGGCACGTTTGTCGCTGCTGGTCGTCGTGGTGCTTATCCACTGACCCGCGTGCTAGCGGACAAACAGGCAGATGGTCGCTGTGTCATCATGGGTAATGCCGCTCACACACTGCATCCTGTAGCAGGGCAGGGATTTAATCTGTGTATGCGAGACGCCCATGTATTAGCGCAGATGATGAGCGCGCAAGTGCTCAAAGGCGCAGACATCGGCGATCCAACGCTACTTAAGCGTTATGAGAAGGCACGTCTAAGCGACCAAAAACGGGTCATTCGATTCTGTGACGCTGTCGTCCATGGTTTTACTCATCCCAATCCAGTGATAAAGCTAGCACGAAATGCAGCTTTGGTGGCCTTTGATAAGCTGCCAAACATTAAGCCATTGGTGGCGACCTATGCGATGGGATTAAAGTCGTAGTGCTATAGACAATATGCAGTGAAATTTTTGACGCGATTTTAGCGATCAACAGACCTTAATAACAAGCATTCTAATCTTGACTCGTATTGAGAGACACCTTATGAAAAATAACCATACGCTGATTATCGGTAGTGGTATCGTTGGTGCAACGCTTGCGCTAAAACTGGCACAAGCAAAAATGCCCGTGACGTTAATTGATGCTCGTCCAGCACGTGATGAATCAGCTTGGCAAGGTGTGCTGAGCAAACGTGATGCTCGAGTGTATGCGCTGAGCTTGGCCAGTATTAATTTACTAAAAAACGTGGGCGCTTGGCAAAAGATTGCGAGCTCTGAACGTAAGGCTGATTACTCACAAATGCAGGTATGGCAACTGAATGGTAGGGGCGAGCTGTTATTTGGTGAGAGTAGTGATAATTTTGGTGAAAGTAGCGATGGTTCGTCTAATTCTATCATGCCCCCAATGCTCGGTAGTATGGTCGAGCCAGCCGTCATTGAACATGCGTTGTGGCAACGTCTGGGTGAGGGTGATGTCAGTGAGTATCTGACTATTGTCGCTGGGCAAAAAGTGACAAATATGGATTGGTTAGGTACGCAAAAAGGATACCGTGTGACCGTCGATAACGGCACTGTGATTAACGCTCGGTTATTGGTTGGCGCTGATGGTCGTGGCTCATTTGTACGTCAGCAAGCAGCCATAGGACTAGACACGCTTGATTATAATCAAACTGCCATTTGCTGTGCGATCCATACTGAAAAACCGCACCAAGCAACCGCACGTCAAGCGATGCTGCCTACGGGTACGCTGGCGTTATTGCCATTAGCGGATATCACCGACGACGACAAAATCAATCCACAGCATTGGCAGTCGATTGTATGGACGTTGCCGCGCAATCAGGCATTGGCATTGATAGAGGAAGATGACCGTGTTATCGCCGATAAACTGGCTGCTGCCTGTCATTATGAGCTAGGCGCTATCAGTCAGATTGAATCCATTGCTAGCTTTCCACTGACTGCGCAACAAGCGAATAGTTACGTCGCCGATAACTTAGTCTTGATCGGTGACGCAGCGCATGGTGTGCATCCGCTGGCAGGTCAAGGGCTGAATCTGGGTATGCTCGATGTACAAGTATTGAGCGAGCAATTAGCACACGACTTTACTCGTAGTGGCGGTACGATCTGGGGCAGTAATCAAACGTTGCGTAGTTACGAGCGTCTGCGTCGTCCGCATAATAGCCTGATGATGCATAGCTTTTCTGCGCTTAACTGGCTATTCGCAGGGTCGCTTGCGCAATTACGCCCCGTGCAGCAGATACGTAATGAGGGCATGTACCGCGTTGGCAAAATAAAACCGCTCATGAGAATGTTTGCTAAGCAGGCGAGTGGGGTGTAAGAACCTCGTGCTCAATTTTCATTTATCTTAAACCAAATATCTTAAGGTAACCCCTTATGCTCATCCCTAAATACTGGGCGCAATACAAGCAGCGTTTTGATGCGCTAGCCACGGCCGATCGGTCATCAAAGCAAGCAACCATTAAGCGCTATGGCTGGTCAGATATCAGTCAAGCAGAGGCTTTGGCTCATGCTAAGGAACGAGTAAATGAAGCGCATCAACGCTGGCTAGATGGCGAGGATATTGTCAGACGTGAGCGTAGGGAAGAGTATAACGAAAGTAATGGCATTCCTATACGTGAGCAGATTATTTCTGAGCAGAATTTCTCAGAGAATGGTTTAACTAAAGCTGGTGTAGAGAGTCAGGCATCTGATACGCAGCTTGTTGTCACGCGTAACAGTTACGGTGCGCAGGTTGCCAATGTTAATAATATTGCGATTATCGATGTTGATAACGATCAGTTATTGCACTATAAATATCCTGACGATTATGACAGCCGTGGTTATATAACTTTATTAACCGACAATCAAACTCAGCCTGCAGCTAAAATAAAAGTTTGGGTTTTTGTTCTTATTTTTATACTTATTGCCAGTGTCATTTCTTGGTTGGGATTATCATGGTTATGGCTGTTGGTAGTTATGGTAGGTGCGACTGCTTATTTGTGGCAACAAGCCAGTCAAAGAGAAAAAGCGCGTATACAAAAATATGCCGATGATTCTGCTTCGCTATCATCTTTTATAACGGATTTAATTCAGCAGCGCGTTGCCAATCATCCTAATGAGTCCTTTCGTTTATATGAGACACCCGCAGGCTTTCGTATGATTGCCACCCACGACACTATCCCGCCAAGTGATGCATTAGTTTCGGACTGGTTTGAGTATTTTCATGCAGATACTAATTATGTGCGTCTCTGTCAGGCGCAGCAGTGCTTTCGAGCACGGCTCACTGCTAAACCGTGGCGCATGGCTGAGGTTACGGACAAAAAACTGACTAAAGATATCCCTGCCAAAAATTTTTGGTTTGATGCCGAGAGCACAGACGCAGATAGTAGTATTGAGCAACGTCAAAACGAGTTAAAAGCACGTAATCAGTGGATTAACAATTACGATAAGTATGCTAAAAACTATCGAGCGTGCCGTTATATTGAGAGCTTTACTGGTAAGGATACTACCCATCAATTAGAGCATAAAGACATACAGGCATTTATTGAGTGGCACGATAGAGCTTGTCAGGTAGATAAGGACTTGTTATTAGGTTGATAAAGGTATGAGTTAAGATGGAATTATTTATACTGCGGTCACATACATTAACCATTTAAGCTGCTGCTCTGACAACCATTCTTTGTGAAAGTCACTATACAAATCTAGACGATCATCGATAGGCTCATAATTAGTAAAATCGAACGATGCAAATATGCTTCTTATTTCTGTAAAGTATGGCTGTTGCAGCTCCGAAACCGTCTTGTCACTTGGTAACATTGTCAGTAAATAAAAGAGAACGAAACCAGTCCAATCATAGACTATGCCTTTGTTGTTTTGTTTACTAGCTTCTCTAATGATAAGTAATGCAAAGTCTAGCGGTTCATAGAGTGCCACAGTTTCGTCAGTATTGAGGCTATAATAGGGACTGCCAAAATCTACATATAAGCGCTGTGACTCATTGTCCCATAGTGCGACCTCAGGATTGTCAGCTGACCGAATAGCTGTAGGGTTATCATAAACCCATGCATCACCAGCATCTATAAGGCTATCGAAATATTTTGGATACAGATGATATGTTGGGAATTCCTCTATAGCGTAGGCTTGCATATATTGAGTGCTGAGTAAAATATCTTTTACTCTAAAGTGCGTATGGCTTGTATCGAAAGCGGCTTGTAGGTAATAAGCATTATGTATTAAATGGCGTTTTTCTCTGTCAGTACTATCGGCGCTAGCAATGAGTTTTATGGTCTGCTCAATGATATGCTCTACTTCCCACATAGACATGCCGCTCTCCTTTTTTACCAAAGTATATCGATTCAAACGTTCTACTACATTATCACCCCAACGCTGAAAACAATACCATCAATACAGGCGAGATTATATTAATAATAAAACCAAAGCTAATCGCCAATGGCACGACCTTTAAACCGCCTGATTGCTGAATAACTGGCAAGGTAAAATCTAAGCTCGTCGCGCCGCCAAGCCCTACCGCTGCTGACGGATATTTGCGCATAAACATGGGAATAAATATCAAGGCAAAGAACTCACGCACCAAGTCATTAAATAACGCGACACTACCCCAGACCGCGCCATAAGCATCGGTCATGACAATGGCTGACAGCGAATACCAACCAAATCCTGATGATAGTGCCAAGCCTTTCGTCAAGGATACATCACTGAACACTAGCGCAAATATTAAGCCGCCAGCCAGTACTGCTATTGTGAAAATGACACTCATCTCAACGCCGCGTTTATTGAGCATGACTTCTTTGAGCGTAATACCCGAACCCTTTAGCCCAATACCAACCAGTAATATCAGTACCATTAACAGAGCCGTCATGGTGTTTTCAGGTGGCATATAATCAGCGGGTAGGAAATAACCAATCACCATGCCGATTACTACGCAAACGACTTGGGCGAGACTACCACGAATACTGACTTGATGTTCTTTGGATTTGACGCTGGGTTTTTTGGCCTGCCATGGGCGTATGTTGTCGAATATCATTAAAGCCAATAGACCAGAGCCGATAGTGAGAATTGAAAGCACGGCCACATACAGCACAATCTCAGCTACTTGACCGCCTAAGCCCTCGACTTGCGATAGTTCAATACCGATCAGTGCTAAAATGACAAACACTAAGTAGGACAAACCTTTATCCGCAAGCTTTGTCATAGCCGGATTAGAAGGAATGGCAAAGCCAATAAACATTGGCATTAAGACCAAAATAAGGGTGATCAGACTTTGCATAACGGCAGACTCCTGGTTTTAATGAGGCCTTTTTAACAAGCCGATGATTGTATCATATCGATATGTAAATACTGACAGTGGTACACTAGATTCTTTATAAAGCCCGATTTTATCGGGGGTAATTTGATTTATAGTCAAAGAAACATAAAACCGATATGATTGTATTATGGTACTACTGGTACAAATTTTACTTGCTTGCTGTATTCACAGAGGCTGCGAAAAATTTATCCCAGCAGCACTGTAGCGATTTAAAAATACTTTGACTATATAACCACGTCTAAGCATTTACCTAGCAAACTTTTGTTGTTACATTAGGATACCGAAAATACTTGGTAGTACTATGTCGCTATATCAGCTCAAACCTAAATTTCAAGATCAGCTGCGACCAGTCAGTAATTCGTTGGTCGCGCACAATTTTACTGCCAATCAAGTCACTGTGTCTGCGGTACTATTAAGTGTGGGCACGGCTTATGTTATTGCGAAGCCTGCAACCGAGCAGCAAGCGTTATGGCTGCTATTACCTTCATCATTATTCGTACGGATGGCACTCAATGCCATTGACGGCATGATGGCGCGTGAGCATGGTCAAGCATCAACGCTGGGTGCAGTGCTCAACGAAGTGGGCGACATTATCGCTGATACGGTGCTCATTACCAGTTTGGCTCCTCATGTCGCTAAATATGATTTACGAATTAATTCTGAACGACAAACTGGTACGAGTAAATGGTTTAGCACGCAGCGGCATATCAGTAGCATGACGGCATTGAGTATGAGTACCGAGCTGCTCGGTATCGCCAGCAATACAATACTAGGGGCTAGGGCGAACCAAGGGCCTTTAGGGAAAAGTGATCGCGCTTTAATACTAGGCGTGCTTGGTGCTGTTATGGGGAGTAAGCTGCCGTTATCGCGCGCCCATTTCAGCATCACACCGCTATTCATATTGACCGAAGCACTCCTACTCAAAACGTGCTTAAATCGTATACGCTATATGGTCCATTTATACTTGATGCATCAGCCGCCAACACTTCGATCAGTAACGCGTGAGTCGAAAAACAACTCACTATCTATCAACATTGCTTCATCACGTGATACTGCTTTATCCCTGAATACTGCTTTACCAAATAATTATACTGACAACGCCTACCCATTGGAGTTCAAAGAAATGCCAACTACCCCCGTTAATAGTCAAAAACTAAAAGAACAGGCCAGTGTTAGTTTTGAGCAGTCTTCACCCACAGATGTAAATGGTGAAATTATAAATGGTGAAAGTTGCTACAACGCTTATGATGGCACGGCTATTTATTATCGCTATTGGCTCACGATGCCGTTAGTAGATATGCAAAAATCAACGATTAAAAAAGCCGCTCAGCCGTTACGTCAAGTGATCTTATTACACCGTGGGCATGAGCACTCGGGCCGATTAGCCGAGTTAGGACAGCAGTTTGCAGCAGCAGGCTATCAAGTGTTTGCGTGGGATGCGCGTGGCAATGGTCGCTCAGGGGGTATCAAAGACCATGCAGAGAGTGTCACTGAACTAGAGAGAGATTTAGATGGATTTGTGCAACTGGTTATCGGGCAAACTGGCATTGCTATCGAGGATACCCTGATCGTCGCCAGTAGTATCGGTGCGGTACTGGCGGCAGCATGGGTGCATGATTATGCGCCCAATATTCGCGGTATGATACTCGGCACGCCTGCGCTAAGCATTCGCTTGTACATGCCCTTTGCGATACCGTCACTAAAGGTGGCACGTACGCTGGGTTTGATGTCACGTGTCAGCAGTTATGTCAAAGCACAAGTGCTGACCCATGATAAAGACGCGCAGCAAGCCTACAATGCGGATCCATTGATATCGAACAGTATTTCGACTGACTTATTGATTGATACTCATGCCACGGGTCAACGTTTGCTGGATGATGCTGGTGCCATTACCGTTCCGACGTTCGTACTGTGTGCGGGTAAAGATTACGTGGTGGATAAGCAGGCTGAGCGCGCGTTTTATGAAGCGATTGATACGCCTACCAAGCGCTGGCAACTATACCCAGACAGTTATCACGCAATCTTTCACGAAACCAATAAGGCAGATGTGTTTGCCGACTGCATAGATTTTGCTGAGCAGGTCTTTGCTGCGCCAGTACAGGCGCCTGATTTGAGTACCGCGCATTTGAATAGCGCCAGTAAAGACAAGGTAGACCGCTTAGCGATTAAGCCATTTAATCCGAGTTTTGCCATTACTCGTTTTGCGATGCAAAAGTTCGGTCATGTCAGCGATGCGATTGCCACAGGGCTTGAGCATGGGTTTGATTCGGGCCACTCGCTTGATCACGTTTATTACAATCAGCCAAGCGGTCAAAATAAATTTGGGCATGCAGTTGATAAGTTTTATTTAAACAATATCGGTTGGCAGGGTATTCGTATACGCCGCGCACATATATTAGAGCTGGCACGTTTAGCGCTCGCAGATATTAAAGACAAAAACCAAAATAACACTAAACCATATCAACCAAAACTGTTAGATATTGCCAGTGGTCATGGTTTCTACGCATTTGACTTATTGACTGAGTTTACCGATTTGCATGCGGAGCTACGAGATTATGAGATGCATAATATCCAAGCACTGCAAGCGAAAGCCTCTAATTTAGCCATTACTAATCGAGTCGTCGCTTGTCAAAAGGATGCGTTTGACGCCGCCAGTTATCAGCAGGTAGAAAAAACGAGCAGCAGCAAGGTTGATACAGGTTTCGATATTGCCATTAGCTCAGGCGTGTTTGAATTATTTTCTGACAATACGCTACCTGAAACAGCACTGGCTGGGATTTATGACAGCTTAAAAGCGGATGGTTATTTGATTTATACCAACCAGCCGTGGCACCCCGAGCAAGAATTCATCAGTAAAACCTTAAACAACCATCGTGGTAGCAGCTGGGTAATGCGCTGTCGCTCACAAGCGGAGATGGATCAATTGGTTGAGCGTGCTGGCTTTAAAAAGGTTGCCATGCGTATCGATCGTTTTGGTATCTTTACGGTGTCATTGGCGATTAAAACTGCACCAATCGATGATAAATAACACATGACTACTAACCATACCAAGCCTTATGAGCGTGTGCAGCTTTTTTCTGGAGGTGGCTCACGTTTTGGCTATTATCTGGGTAGTTATGCGGCGTTGGTCGAGCATGACCTAAAGCCAGATATGATTATTGGTACTTGCGGTGGAAGCTTATCCGCTTATTTGGTCAAGCTAGCGTCTGATCCTAAAGACTTGCAAGGGCTGATGTACAGCCGTGAGCTCTATTCAGTTATCAAAGCAATTCGCCATGTCACTCCTGATGAGGCCAACAGGCGTGCAAAAATGCGCTATATGACTCATGCACTCAAACGTTTGGGTTTGTCATTATCACATCAATCATCCAAAGCTCAGCTGCATCGGCAAGCAGACAGCTATGCGCGACTCCTAGATGAGTTGCAACAATTGGCGATGTTTCGTATTGATAATGAGGAGCAATGGCTTGATGAGCTATCTAGTTTTGCTTCTAGTAGACAGAGTGACTTTGATGCTAATAAAACAACGCCAGAGATAGCCATTATCGCTAGCCGCCTGTATTCAATGCCTTTCGATAGCAATATGGCTGATGCTCTAGCCAATGATAATTTAAAACTGCAAGAATTGTTGTTTGCACCGCTGCGTTTGGCAGATTATCTGTCAGACCTACCTACCGAGCTAATGACATCACCTGCGCATGCCTTTGCCAGTGAGCGGATACATCCGCCTGTTAAGCTCCTGACCCAATGGGATATTCAGTCAGTGGTTCGTGCTTCTATGGCAGACATGTATTATTTACCGCCCACCCATATTACAGAGCTTGGTTGGTGCTTGGGCGGCGTGATTAACCTCACGCCTATTGAGCTGGCCTGTCAGTTGGCTGAAACGGTATTTGCAGAGACCAAGGATGGTTACGATGCGTGGCTTGCTGCACCTGCCATTAAACGGGTTTTTGGTTTTGACCCAAATGCGCGCTTGGCCACAGTACATAGTTATCAATCGCAAGCCGCACTGTCAAAAGTCACCTCGCCAAAAGCAACACAGCCTCATTGGCTACCATTTGCCGATAATGCCCAGCAGCTGACGGGTCAAAATGTGCATAAGCGTTTTAATCTACAGCAAATGACCGTCGAGCTGATACATGCTGACTATGATGGCTTTGTGCAGCAAATGCAGGCGCAATGGCAGTATGGTTATCAGCGTACGATCGATTACATACAGCAGCATCAATTATGAAAACTTACGCAGAAGATAACGCTAAAAATCACGCGCCGCATATCATTGTCATTGGTGGTACAAGTGGGATTGGTTTGGCACTGGCTGTGCATCATTTTCAGCTTGGCTGGCAGGTGAGCGTGGTTGGGCGTCGAATGGCAAAGATAGAGCATATTAACAGCCAGTATCCGACTATCAGGACTTATGCTTGTGAGCTGACTGATGACACTCAAATAAAAAATCTATTAGAGAAATTATCGAGTATACGCTTTGACAGGCTGATTTATAGTGCGGGCAGCTATACCAATGAGCGTACGCATCAGTTGAATCAAGCAGACAGTGATAAGATGTTAGCGATTAATCTGCAAGCGTTTGAGCAGATATTTAGCTGGGCCAGCAAGCAGTTAAAGCAGCAAAGCCAGCCGATCGATGTCTTTAATAACAATATTACTAATAGCAACGTTACTCACAATGATGTCACTCACAACAACGCCACTAATAACCTTAAGCCAAGCCTTATTTGCTTGGCATCCATTGCGGGTACGCTCGATTATCCCTATGCCAGTCTTTATGCCAAAAGCAAACGCGCGATGATAGCGACGGCCAGTGCTTATCGATTGGCGCTTGACCCTTATAATATTCAAGTGACGTGCATTGCTTCAGGTTATATCGATACCCAAGCATTGCGTGATTTGAATGATGGTGATGCCAGTCACAAACCATTTATCATGAGTACGCAAACAGCGGTAACAAATATCATGAAAGCGATTGACGACGATGTTGAGTTGGCCGTGTTTCCAAAATCGATGCGCTACATTACTCGCACGCTAAACCATTTACCTAAGCCTGTGCTCAATTGGATATTACGTAGTAAGCTAGATAAGCCTGCTTAACCAAGCATTGTCTTAATCAAAAATAGACCGCTCATCCAAATATCCAGTAGAACAAGGTAAATAACGGCACCCCAATTAGTAAGCTATCCACCCGATCTAATACGCCACCATGTCCAGCCAGCATCGTACCAGTGTCTTTTACCCCATGTTGGCGCTTAAATGCTGATTCTAATAAATCCCCCGCAATACCGCTCACAGCCAAGCTGTAGGCTGCCAGTAAGCAAACCCACCAGCTAAAAGGCGTGAGTAATAATCCTAGAAACGAAGCCAATATAGCCGCACAAAAACTGCCAAAAATAGCGCCTTCAATGCTTTTGTTTGGGCTAATGGTTGGGGCAAGGCCTCGTTTAAACCATTTCCGGCCTAGTAATCGTCCACATAGATATTGAGCAATATCGTTGAACTGACTGGCAAATAGTACAAACAGCAATACGCCATATTGCTCACGTTGCCAGGTTAGTTGTTGTAAGGCGATAAGGCTGATGATCAGTAAAATAAAAGCAGCGCTAAAGACGATGTCTAATATATTTAAATGTGCAGATGCATCGATAGGTGCTGAGATAAGGGCTGAATGTTTCTCATCAATGCCATTTTTCGGTTGTAGTCCGCGCGCCTGTAGTTTACGAATGAGACCCGCTTTGCCATTTAAGCACCATAAGCGTTGAAGCTCGTAGCATCCGCGTAGACCGATTAAAACAAAAAAAGCAATGAGTAGCCACTGGTAAGGATGATAGTGAGCGTATGGTTCGTGATACTCTAGCTTAGCAACGATATAACATAGACATAGCGCGGTCAGCATAAACCACCACGAGCGGGTAATCAGATAAATTTTAGGTAGGCGAGCTCGCAGGCGAGGTAGGGCAAGCATCCCCCAAACTAAACTTACAACGGTCATGAGTCCGATGACAAACAGCAGATCAGTAGACATATTTTCAGCACTTTAAAAGGTGTAATCAATTCCAAATAGATTGGATACGCTGTCAGAACCGCTCAGTCTACTTTTAGATAGCAGTTATTGTGCTAGATTCTGACTGGTTGATTATAGGCTGAATCGACCAATTAATGCTACCTTCTCTCGTACCTAATAACGGCTCAAGCACACTTACCTGAGGAATAGTCGCTATATCTGGGTAGTCCTTTCGATAATGACCACCGCGACTTTCAAGACGTTGATAAGCCGATTGAACGATTAATGTCGCCAATTGTAATTGCCTTGCTAATTGGAAATGTGAGAGTGGTTGAGAAGCAAGGACTCTGTCTGTTTTTATGGATATTTGTTTTCTATTTATCTCATTATGATGGTTGTTACAGTTAGCGTTATTGGCACTGCTATGAATAGCACCTAAATCAGGTTTTGCTAGCCACTGTTGCCATTGTTGTATCTGTACAAGTGCGTCTTCTAACTGCTCAGCATCACGAGTAATACCCATATTGGCTGTCATCAATCGCTTTAATGCAGCCGTTTTTTCGGTGATTGCAGTATTAAAATGGCAGTATCGTCTAGCTCTATAATGATCAGGTAGGTTGGGGGCTGACGGTGTGCTATTAGGAACGATAATTGACTGAGTGTTTTCAATTACAGGTGGTGTCCAAGCATCAGCTAAGACTTGAGATGAGTGTGTGTTATTGGGCAAAGGATTTAGTTCAGATGTTTTTGCTAAATAGCGCGGCAAATCAGCGGCGATATTTCGTCCAACCACCACACACTCTAACAGTGAATTACTGGCTAAACGGTTTGCTCCATGCAAGCCTGTATACGCCACTTCGCCTGCGGCATAAAGACCAATGACATCAGTCAAACCATTGGCAGAGGTAACCACGCCACCACAGCTATAATGAGCGGTAGGAGCCACTGGTATAGGCGCTGTCGCAATATCAATGCCAAGCGTTAAGAGGGTTTGATAAATTTGTGGGAAATGCGCTTGCAAAAAATCTGTCGGTAGGTGGCTAACATCAAGGTGTACGTAGCCCATATCATTGTTTTTAATTTGCTCAGCGATTGCTCTTGCGACGATATCTCGTGGCGCTAGTTCTACGCGCTCATCAATATCGAGCATAAAACGTTTGCCTGTCTGCGGGCAATACAGCCGTCCACCTTCACCGCGCAGTGCTTCAGAGATTAAAAAGCTGCTATCGCCTAATGCCAGTCCTGTCGGGTGAAATTGAATAAACTCTAAGTTTGCCAATCGGCAACCTGCTTGCCACGCCATCATCACGCCATCACCGACACAGACATTTGGCGCACTAGCTCGTTTAAATAGCTGTCCCAAGCCGCCACTGGCCAGTACGACAGCTTGACTATAAACCGTAAGCTGACGTTGGTTGTTATGATCAAAAACAAGTGCCCCTTGGCAGCGGTTATCTCTATTATCTTTCAGTAGACTTAACGCCTCATGATGAGGCAGTATGGTAATGTTGGATGCCGCTTTCACTTTTATGATCAAGGCTTCCATAACATGTCGCCCAGTAGCATCCTCAGCGTGGGCGACTCGTCTACAGCCATGCCCACCTTCTTTGGTTAGATGTAGGTCACTGGTTGTTAAGCTATTCGTCCGCTGTACTTTATTTGCTGCTATCGCATGTTGCTGTAGGGTCGGCGTAAAGGGAACGCCTTGCTCACATAACCATTGAACCGCTTGCTGTCCTGCACTGAGGATATCAGTGGTATTATTGGCGTCACATAATCCTGCGCCAGCGATGAGCGTATCGCTAATATGGTCGGTAACCGAGTCGTTTTTATCCAAACTGGCCGCAATACCACCTTGCGCATAATGACTTGAACAAACCTCTAGATCGGCTTTGCTCAGTACCATGATGCTTAGTGATTTTGGTAGTGATAGCGCAGTACTTAAACCAGCCAGTCCTGCACCGATGATTAGCACGTCTGTTTGCTTGATATTATCCGCGCTCATACTAGGCTGCCCCAACGTTAGCGAATAGCGCACGGTCTTTTATGATGTCACCACTGGCAGCGACTTGTTGCTTTTGTGCTTCGGCAAAATCAAGCATACGTTGTAAAGGTTTGCTAGCTGCTGCTGCCAGCTCAGGCGTCATCAATACTTCACCACTACGCTGCGTTAAGCACTGTTCAATACCTTTTAGACCATTCATTGCCATCCAAGGACAAAACGCACAGCTCTTACAACTGGCGCTTTCGCCTGCGGTTGGTGCGGCTAAAAACCGTTTGTTTGGTGAGCGTTTTTGCATCTCGTGCAAGATACCCAAATCAGTCGCCACAATAAAGGTATCGGCATCCATCTCATAAGTTGATTTTAATAATTTGCTAGTGGATCCGACCACATCGGCAAGCTCCACCACGCTATCAGGTGACTCAGGATGGACTAATACCTTAGCGTTTGGATATCCTTCTTTTAACTGCAACAGCTCAGTAGCTTTGAATTCATTGTGTACCAAACAAGAGCCTTGCCACAGCAGCATGTCTGCACCAGTCTCACGCGCAATGTATTTGCCCAAGTGACGGTCAGGGCCCCAAATGATGGTTTCACCTTGGGCATGTAAGTGGCGGACAATATCGATACCAACAGATGATGTCACTACCCAATCCGCACGGGCTTTGACCGCAGCGCTGGTGTTGGCATAGACCACGACCGTACGCTCAGGATGGGCATCACAGAATGCGGAAAATTCATCAACAGGGCAGCCCAAATCAAGCGAGCATTCGGCTTCTAAATCTGGCATCAGTACCGTCTTTTCCATACTCAGTATTTTGGCCGATTCGCCCATAAAGCGTACACCTGCGACTACCAATGTCTGTGCGCTATGTGCTTGACCGAAGCGTGCCATCTCAAGTGAGTCACCAACGCAACCACCAGTCGCTAATGCTAAATCTTGAATAAAAGGGTCGACATAATAATGTGCGACCAGTACGGCATTGTGTTCTTTTAGCAGTTTCTTGATATTAGCCTCAACCACCAAACGCTCAGATCGTGGCAGATCTGCTGGCATTTTTGCTTTGGCATATTCGATATTCATGCGTGCGGCAATATGATTATCATGGCTCATGATGGGTGCGTCATACGGATAAGTTTTCATAAGTACAAACCTCTAGTGCAGTAACGACAAGTCATCTGCCGCTAAAAGTGATATCAACCTCAAAATACGATTGGCTGTGCCAAATTAGTCCAATTTAAGACATCGTATTGACAGGTTTTTAATTATGCTCTTTTTGAGCATAAATACAAGTGGTTTTTTATATACTCCTTTTAATAGAGTATGTATTTGTGCAAAATGCTTTCTCTCACTTCTCACTTTTAGCCGTCGATGTTCTTTTAGCAGTTGATGTTTACAACGGTAGACTGTGATAGTTATAGATTCACGCTATACTAAGTCATACGATAAATAATAAGTGTGATGGACTTTT
The DNA here is from genome assembly GCF_052378005.1 of Psychrobacter sp. AOP31-B2-9. Taxonomy (NCBI): domain Bacteria; kingdom Pseudomonadati; phylum Pseudomonadota; class Gammaproteobacteria; order Moraxellales; family Moraxellaceae; genus Psychrobacter; species Psychrobacter sp. AOP31-B2-9. The sequence continues at coordinate 5,319 of NZ_JBQSXG010000035.1, read as the reverse complement.
TATTGCACGTTAAAAGATAAAGTTTATTGCACGCTAAAAGATAAAAGGATAATTACTAAAATCATGACGTTGTCTTATTCACATGCGCATCAGCAGGGTAGCGGAACCACTGAGGTCGTTGCGGTTCTAGTTGCGATTACAGATCATACGGCACGAGTACTCACAGTTGATCAAGGTAAATTGTTGCCTAATGGACCACTCATGCCTTTACATCGCTCGCTACAGTCTGGCGTACGGCAGTGGGTAGAAGAACAGACGCAGCAGCCACTGGGTTATTTGGAGCAGTTATATACCTTTGTCGATACCAATAGGCGTAACGTCGATGGTCATGCGTTGGTCTATGTGAGTTACTTGGGATTGGTGCAAGAGACGCAAACGCAGCAGCTGCAAAGCAAGGCAGTATGGCGAGATTGGTATGATTATTTCCCGTGGGAAAATCACTTGGAAGGCAAGCCTGATATCATTGTGAATCTCATTGTGCCTGCATTGTTAAATTGGGCAAATGAGGCCGCTGATTCAATCACGCAACAGCGGCGGTATCAGCGTATTGGTTTGTGTTGGGGGTTGAGTGAGAGGTTTTTAGCAGATGACGATATTGAAAACATAGAAGCTATCAATAAAAATGTTAGCGAGCATATCCATGACAGTAGAGAATGGGTTGCTGAACATGTGTTACTGCGCTACGAGATGCTTTATGAGGCAGGATTGATTCCAGAGTCTACTTATTACCAGCCACAAAAATTGCCAAAAGACTGGGCACAGATAATAGGTACGCCGATGTATTATGATCATCGCCGAGTGATTGCTACGGCTATTTCAAGGCTGCGTGCCAAGATTGAATATCGCCCGCTTATCTTTGGTTTGATGCCAAATGCCTTTACCTTGTCGCAATTACAGCAGAGCGTAGAAGCGCTCTCAGGAGTGCGTTTGCATAAGCAAAACTTTCGCCGTCTGCTAGATTCTCAGAATCTAGTAACGGAGACAGGGGAGAGTAGTAGTGCGCAGCGTGGTCGTCCTGCCAAGCTTTACCGGTTCTGCCATGATATTGAACTACAAAGTTTATTGATGGATAGCAAATTGCCTAAGCGCAAATAAACATTCAAATATTATTGCACTCCCTAAACTACTATTATGTTCTATGCCTATCGATTTTATCAACCGCATGAAATAGTGTCATTTTCTTGCAGGGTCATGAACTTTACGTTATATTTATGCTCACTTTGAGTTTAATACAACAGAATAGCAGCATTATATTAAGGGTTATCTATGACAAGTAACAAAGAACCTGCATTGAATGACGTATTGCTTATACCTCTAGTAGAAGCTGCTTTAACCGAAGATTTGGGTCGGCGCGGAGATGTGACCTCCCAAGCCACGATTCCTGCTGATATGCATGCCCAACTAGAGATTAGAGCGCGGCAGGTAGGTGTGATATGCGGTATGGATTTGGCACGTTTGTCCTTTGCACTGGTTGATGCTCAGATTGAGTTTACCGCTCAAGTTGATGATGGTGAGCTGGTTGACGCTGGTACCGTATTGGCTAGTGTTCGTGGTAATGCGCGTCATCTGCTAACGGCAGAACGCACGGCGCTTAATTTTATGACTCATCTCAGTGGGATTGCGACAGAGACCCGACAAATTGTAGATAGCGTGGTTGATTATCCAGCGCAGATTACCTGTACACGTAAAACCATACCAGGCCTACGTATTGTCCAAAAATACGCAGTACGATGCGGTGGCGGGCGTAATCACCGTCTAGGATTAGATGATGCTATCTTAATCAAAGACAATCATATTGCCATTGCTGGCGATATAAAAAAAGCCATTCAGCAAGCCCAAAGTTTTGCAGGTCATCTCATTCCCATTGAGGTAGAAGTCGATACTTTAGAGCAACTAGCGCAAGCATTAGATGCTGGGGTGAGTTTGGTTCTTTTGGACAACATGTCACCTGAGCTATTATCACAAGCTGTGGCTATGTGCCAAGGTCGAGCTAAGACTGAAGCATCAGGTGGTATCACGCCAGATACCGTTAAAGCGGCTGCCCAATCAGGTGTGGATTTTATTGCTATGGGCTACCTAACGCACAGTAGCACGGCATTAGATATTGGTTTGGACTTTCATGCATAGATAATATAACTATAGGTGATCCACTATAAAATAAATACAGCGATACGGGTTACATTTTTCGCAGCCTCTGTCTGCGTAGGCACAGCAAGCAAGAAAAATGTATCTCTTTTATTTAGGACTGACTATACATAAAGTTAATGATTTAATTGGCTTATCTCCCTATGCTACAATATAAGCCACAATGCTATTTTCACCGTTTATTGGGTCATCGTTGCACTCGCACGATGGCCTTAATTTTTTCAGCAGTTGTATCTCAAATAAACAAGTGAGTGCTCAGTGAATACTGAAATCATCAAGATAATCTTAGCCTTTTTGGTATTGATTAATCCGTTTAGCGCCTTGACGTTATTTTTGGATTTAACCCGCGGTTATTCAATGAATAATCGACGTAAAGTTGCGCGTGTTGCCTGCTTGACGATTTTTATCACGATCAGTTTTTTTACCGTAGCAGGTGAGGTTTTACTAAACGCACTTGGTATCTCGATAGGTTCGTTTCAGTTGGCAGGTGGTATCTTAGTATTTCTAATTGCCCTCAATATGATGAATGGTGAAGGCAATCCAGTTAAGCCTGACCAAGAAAACTTCGATGTCGATCATGTACAAGATTCACCAGCTTCGATGGCAGCTGCTGTGGTTCCTCTTGCTATTCCGATGATGATTGGACCTGGTGGTATTTCCACGGTTATTATTTATTCTGCCCAAGTCTCTGGTGTGAAGGAAGTATCTGCCATCATGATTGCTGGACTGTTTATTAGCTTGTTTTGCTATGCAGCATTAATGGCCGCAGGTCGCATCAGCCGTTTGTTAGGAGATACAGGGCTTAACATCATGAGTCGAATTATGGGTATGCTACTGGCTGCAGTCTCTATCGAAATCATCGTAAACGCATTACGTACTTTGTTTCCTAGTTTGGCATAATGGCTTTGTGTATCATATCAGCGTCAATTTTTATCCTTTCACCCTTCAGGCTGTAGAAAAAATGACAGCCTACTGTTCGTTAAAGCTAGTTATCAGTTTAAATTGGTCATCAGTTAAATCTAACATCAAGAACTAATATCAAAAATATATCAAAAAACTGTCAATTAAGATGAGTTGTCAGTTGCCTTTTACTACTTCCTGACTATTACAAAACCGAGAATTTGATTAAAAAAACCATTTTTTACAGCGTAGCTATGCCTAAAATAATAGCGATAAATCACCAAAAGTATTGAGAATAAACATCACCTATAAAAATATGTTAGATTATAAAGACAATTAATACTATAGGAGCTAACTTTGAGTAATAAAAGAATTGCTATTTTAGGCGCAGGTCCAAGTGGCTTAGCACAATTACGCGCTTTCGAAGCGGCCCGATTGGCTGGTGCTGAAAACTTACCTGAGATAGTTTGTTATGAAAAGCAAAATGCCATCGGCGGTATGTGGAATTATAGTTGGCGTACCGGTTTAGACAGAAACGGTGAGCCTGTTCACGGCAGTATGTACCGCTATTTGTGGTCGAATGGCCCAAAAGAGTGCTTAGAATTTGCAGATTATTCATTTGATGAACACTTTGGTGAAGCCATCCCTTCATACCCACCACGTGAAGTGCTAAAAGACTACATCATGGGTCGTATCGACAAGCAAGACATCCAAAAATATATTCGCTTTGAGTGCCCTGTACGTTGGGTAGCATTTGACAATGACACGCAAAAATTCACTGTGACAGTGATGAACCATAAAACCAATGAGCAAGAGGTCGAAGAGTTTGATTATGTCGTGGTAGCGACTGGTCATTTCTCAACGCCAAACATGCCGTATTTTCAAGGTTTGGAAACTTTCCCAGGTCGCATCCTCCATGCGCATGATTTCCGTGACGCATTGGAATTCAAAGACGAAGATATTTTACTGATTGGTAGCAGTTATTCAGCCGAAGATATCGGTACGCAGTGTTATAAATACGGCACCAAATCAGTCACTATCAGCTATCGGACCCAAGCTTTAGGTTACGATTGGCCTGATGGTATTAAGGAAGTGCCTTTAGTGACTCATTTTGAAGATGATGTGGCGCACTTTGCCGATGGCACGAGCCAAAAATTTGACGCCATTATTATGTGTACAGGGTATTTGTTCCATTTCCCGTTTATGCCAGATGAGCTACGTCTGCAAACGCATAATTGCTTGTATCCTAAGAATTTATATAAAGGTATCTTTTGGCAGCCCAATCCAAAGCTTATTTATTTGGGTATGCAGGATCAGTATTTCACCTTTAATATGTTTGATGCACAAGCGTGGTATGCCCGTGATGTGATTATGGGTGATATTAAAATACCTGATTTGGCGACACGTACAGCAGACGAGCAAGAATGGGTGGCAACGTATGCTAAGTGCGCGACGGTTAGCGATTCCATTGACTTTCAAGCCGCCTATATTCGTGATTTGACCAATGCAACAGATTACCCAGAGTTTGCGGTAGAAAAGCAGGGTGATATCTTAAAAGAATGGCAAATAGACAAAACCGACAATATCATGACCTTTAGAGAAAAAGGTTATCGTTCGACATTGACGGGTACGTTATCCCCTGAATTACCAGAGCCGTGGTTGGATGTGCTTGATGATTCGCTTGAGCACTTTTTGAATATGTCGCTTGTGAAGCCCAAAAATCGTAAAAAAGCGTCGTAAATAAGTAGCATCGTTAACAATGATTATTGTCTAAAAAGATAAAAGCCAAATACGTTTCAGCGTGTTTGGCTTTTTTTGTGAATGGTATATATAGCGGCCATATTAACCATAGTCGGTTCAATATAATTTGGATACAAGGAAGGCGAGTGAAAATACTACAACTCGTAGACTAAGCAAGCCTGACACCGTATCCAATTTATAGAGGATTGACTATATTAACTATTATATAAGTGCCACGCTAAGTACAGCATCAGTATGCCGACCAATCCGTCGAGTATATTCCATGCTTTTGGTTGGGAAAATAATGGTCGAAGCAGTCGTGCAGCATAACCTAAGGCAAAAAAGAAACAGAACGATGCACTGACGGCACCCACACCAAATGCCAGTTTGCTACTAGCACCTGTTGAAACCATGCCAACGAGTACCAATGTATCTAGATAGACGTGTGGATTGAGCCACGTAAAGCCAAAACACAATAACAGTGCTTTTTTTAAGCTGGTAACGGCTTGACCATCCACTGTTAATGCATGTGAG
>NZ_JBQSXG010000034.1:0-27320 GCF_052378005.1 Psychrobacter sp. AOP31-B2-9 | reverse complement strand
GAAAGTTTTAAAATAATGAATAACGATGAAGCAGCAGGAGATAACGTCAATATGATGTCAACTAATGAACAAGATAATCACCCTGAAAATAACTTCGATACGATAACCGGCTTAATCAAGAAAAAAGGCAAATGTCTTTATATAGATGACTATTTAATTCTTATTCAAACTGAGCATTTGTCTTTTAACGATCATATATCTGCTTTATATGATGAGGACAAGCAAGCCAGTTTCGAGATTGGGGATACGGTAACCCTAGGCGGGTTCTCAATGGATTATTCTGACCTTACGGACAACGATATGGGGTCTAATACGGAATGGAAAAATCCATATCTTTATGAGTGTCAAGCAGATAAAGTATGGATAACAATTGATGTTGTCTCTTGATTTAATGACATTAAAAAAGTGCGTAGGTTGGATAAGCAGCCTGATTTGATTGTTAAGGCTTGATAGTTTTTAGAGCTAATCCTGAAAAGCGTTAAAAAATTGCACTGCAATTTTAGATTATCAAAGACGACTGTTTACAGCCTGACAAAGTTAGGTAGCGACTCAATACCAGTATCAAATACTAGAGTTAAATAAATTCAGGACTAAGAAAATGGCAGGAATTAAAGACTTAAGTAAATTGCTTGATTCGATGCGATGCAGCCAGAGCTTGTAGATGAAGCGTTCGTATTTTGCTCAGTAGCTGATAAGTTAGAACAATATCTTCACCTAGAACCGATAGCTACGTTTAAGGAGCCAGAAGGTCTAACTTTAGTATTAACCAAGCATAAAGCCGAGGAAGCTGGTTTGAACTACGAAGGTGTTTTTCAGCAAATTACTTTAACCGTACATTCAAGCCTAGACACCGTAAGTCTAACCGCAGCAGTGTCAACCAAATTGACCTCAAAAGGTATCAGTGCCAACGTGATCGCTGCCTATTATCATGACCATATATTTGTATCGAATGACAAGGCGGAGCAGGCGCTATCGGCGTTAAAAGAGCTGGGTCATAAATAGACAGTTTGAAATTTTATATTTGCAAATCTGTATCGTTAACGTCTAAATCATTTCTTAATTTCTTTCCGAGCCTCAGCAATCAATTCATGAATCTTAGCACTTTCCTTTAGCACGCAAGCATCATAAGCAGAAAGCGGTTTCGCTTCCTGCTCATCTGTCTGTGCTTGCTTGGCTTTTTCTTCTAGATATTTCTCAAGCTCGTTTTGTTGCTCTTTACCTGTTAAGTCACTCATATTGACTCCTGCTAATGCTTTTTAATCACATATTTTTAAATACTGACGCACCACATTATCCATGCCTTGTTCCAGCGACTCAATCGTAAACGCATGACCAATCGACACCTCAGCGATATCACTAAGCGCGAGCAGCTCAGCCAAATTATCCAAATTCAAATCATGACCAGCATTGACGCGGATACCGTTTTGATTGGCTAGATTGATACAGTCGCTAAAGCGTTGCTTGACCTCATCGAAATCAATATTGTCATCGCTCTTACCATTACTGTAAGCGCGCGCCCATTCTTCGGTATACATCTCGATCGTCTGCACATCACTCTCGATGACCGCTTTGATTTGTTCGATATCAGGGTCAATAAACACCGCACAGCGCGTACCGAACGCTTGCAGCTCTTTGCTTAACGTCGATAAAAACGCATGATGGGTGATGATGTCAAAGCCATGATCTGAAGTCAGCTGATCTTCACTGTCTGGCACGAGCGTGCATTGATGTGGTTTTACTTCACGAATGAGTTTTAAGAATTGCTCGTTTGGGTTGCCTTCGATATTGAACTCAATCTCTGGATAGTCTTTTAAGAATGCACTGATATCATAGACATCTTGGTATCTGATATGACGCTCATCGGGTCTCGGATGTACGGTAAAGCCTTTAACGCCTAGGTCGATCAGCTTTTTTACAAAGTACAGCAGGTTAGGGTAGTCCGTACCGCGGGAGTTACGGATTAAAGCCAATTTATTCAAATTTACGCTAAACAATGTGCTCATAGTATTTCCTTTTTCATTGTTGTTATGGATAGATTTTTGATTGTTAATGGCTAATAAAAATTGTCGCTATCAGCATACTTCTTATTTAATGCCTTTAAAATAGCATAAGTTTCTAAATCTATTTCGCCCGTTGGGTTACGCGGTCGAAAGTGCAACTGAAATGCATAAATGACATCACGACTGGCCTTGTCCCACTCGTCGCTACTGTTAATCTGATAGCCATAATCACGAAACTGCTGCTTAATCTCAGGTATTGTGGCTGCCGCAAACGCTTCTATGTCCATAAACGCAAACTTATCAGCGCCATCATACCAAGCGCCGATAGCATATTGTTTATATAGCTGCTCCCAAGGAAACTTTGCACCGGGGTCTATTTTACGCGAGGGTGCCATGTCTGAATGACCGATGATGTTTTTGGGTGAGATGTCGTATCTTGCCGTGATATCTTGCACCAACTCCGCGACCTTTTTGATCTGTAGCTGGTCAAACGCCACATAATGGTCATAAGGATGATACGCCAGCGTACCGTCTTTTAGCGCATCCTTATATTCAGGCGCAATGCCTACATTGACGATCTCTATACCGATAGAGGTATCGTTTAATATCGTGCGTCCTGCAAACCCGCCATCACCGGCATGCCAAGCGCGCTCGTTCTCTGGTACGAGGTTATAAATTTTATCATCATCATTATCTAACACTAGATAATGGGCGCTGACCTTGCCTGTGGTCAGTGTGTTGATAGATCTTTCATTGTCTGAGACCGTATAGTGCAGGACAATGGTTTTGATGCGTTCGCTTTTGCCAGTGGCTTGATAGGTTTTACCATCTACGATGTAGCTCTTGGTTGTCGCGACGGGAGAGGTCGTGGTCACGCAACCAATCAAGGGCAGCGTTAGGCTAAACGCTAAAAAGATGTTTTTTACCATGAAATGCTCAATAAAAAAGGTGTGCTATAAAGCTCACCTTTTTGTATATACTAGTTAGAATGTTGGTTGTTTTATCGAAAGTACAAAGCTTATACTCGACCATAACGCGATCACATATCAGCCGCACTTACTGCACTCTCAGTATGCTCATCAACTTTTAATAAGCGAACACTATCGAATTCAATGATAATACCCTGTTTCGAGCCATCACCGTCTTTCGATTTAAACTGTCCACCATTTATTGTTGGAACAATTAGCGCTAGATAATAACCTTCAGTTATGTGGCTCTCTTTTATCAATAGTTTTGTGATCTCTTCTAAGCTGAATTTTTTCACTTCATTTGCCTTGTCCGACATAATACACCTCGACAATTTATTCGTTAGCACAAGCTATTTGGTTGCATATCTACATCATATACAGGTGCTGTTTCTTTACCCGAGGGTATGAGGTTGTAGTGAATCGATTCGGTAAACATATATTGCATAGGTTCTAAATCCACTAGTGCATAATTTATTTTTAATTCTTTATTATAAAAGTAAAAATCAATACATTGATTAATAAACTTATTTAAATTAAGACCTAAAATGTTTGCCTCATTGATACATTGACGGTGCAATTCTTCAGGCATTCTAATATTAAAAGAGCCACTGCAAGGTCTATTGGGGCATTTATTTTCTTCTACACACATTTCTAAGTATTCATCAACTGCTGCTTCGAATGCCATCTGTAATTCAGGTAGTGTTTCACCATCGTACATAACAAGATCTTGAATCATTTGAACCTTGCCAAAAAGACACATATCCTCAGTACTGTACTCTATCGAGCCAGTATAATTTTTGTACGAGAAGTGCTGTTTATTAGTCATTGTCTAACCAAACCTTATTATCATCAAAATTTTGAATAACTTGACGGATGTAACATTTTTTCATGATCGATTGTGGATGAGGTTCGTGAAAACTCATAGACAAGCCAGTGTTTTTATTAATGAATTTTCTTCTGGAGCCGCTACCTTTTGCTAATTGATAGTCGTGTAGTGATAGTAATTTGACAAACTCATCCCATGTGAAATCTACTGGAACAGTTTTAAAGCGTTTTATAAGTTTTTCTGACTTAGACATATAGTACCCAAATGCACATGATATTTGCAACTACTTTTTAGTTACATTGTTATGGTGAATTTTTTATATACAATATATAGTGCATTTTAATAAAATAACTACTACATGTTGTTTGCATACAATAGTCTATAAAATAAAAACGTAAAATGCTAGATTATTTTTATAAAAATAATGTGATAGTACGGTATTATTTAATTTTTATACTAAACTCTTCCGAACCTTCTTAGCCAACACCTTTTTCCAACTATCTTCCAAACACTCAATCGCGAGCCACGGTTCAACTACTTCAGCGTCGTATTTCTCTTTAGAATTAGACAGTTGCCATAACTTTTCAAGTGTCGCAAACGGATAGGGGCGTTCTATCAAGTAAACTGGCAAATCTGCATTAATTAGACCATCACGCACGACTTGGAAGTACCAGCCAGAGATACCTTGTTTACTGACCCATGCCGCGATATTCGGCACTTTGGTAAACTGTCCGATTTGGTCGTTAATCTTGTAGCAGGGGCGGCGCGGTTGAACGATGCGTAGCTGGACACTATCATCATTACTATTGTCTTGACCGTTCTCAAAATGTCCACCATATTGAAAAACGTCACCAATGCAAACCGTAGACTCAGTCATTTCTGGTAGACCATTAACGGCTTCGGTCGTGAGGTTTTCACCCAATGTACCGACACGCACGTTTAGGTCAAACTCAGCATTGATTTTGTCATAAGTCGCAGGTGCCAGTTGATGCACCGCTTTTAGTGGGCCACCATGATGTTTGCGATCGGCTTGCTCATCCGTCGTTAACCCCATGAAGTTGACCGCAACAGGTGCTTTAACTGGCGCTTTATCAATGGCGCTCATTTCTTCGCGCGCGAATGGCATGGCCTTACCAGCGCGGACACAGGTTAGGGTGGCGATATGTAAGGGTAGGGTATCATTAAAGTCTGATTTGGGGTCTTCTGTCGTTGGTAACGTCGGTATCATCGATTCTGTACTCATAAGCGATTCTGATTTATTTAAGGTCTGATCAACAGACCCTAGTATCGACTATAGCGTAATTGTGAACCATTTTCAGAATATTTATTAGGGATAGAGACAGTGTTTTTTGCATAAAAAAGACCAGAATAGTGATTCTGGTCTTTTTGGTAGTGCATGTTTTAATGTTGGACGGATATCGTAATCAACAATCTTATTTGACTTTGTTACGACGGCCTGCCGTTTTCTTTTCACGCGGGGTCGCAACTAGCTCAGCCAATTGGTCAGGTGATGACCACAGACCTTCTAGGTCATAGAACTCACGTGCTTGAGGCGTCATAATGTGGACGACAACAGCGCCCAAATCAATCAATGTCCAGTCAGAGTCGATACCGCCTTCACGGCCAAGTGGCATAAAGCCCGCTTGCTTCGCCTCTGCGCCGACACTGTCAGCCATTGCGCGTACATGGCGCTTAGAGGTACCGTTAGCGATGACGATGCGTTCTGTTACGTCAGTTAATGCTTCTACATTCATTACAGTGATGTTCTTTGCTTTCATATCGTCTAGAGCATTTTCAACAACGGCTAAGCATTTTTTTAAACGTTCTTCAGTCATGGTATTGGTCATAAATTTTGATCTCTTGAATCGTAAATATTAAAAATAAAAAAGGTAAATCGTCAATTTGCATGCGTTGGCATTGTCGAATGAGCTAGATGTCGCCCGTCACGTATAGAGACAGGGTAGGCAAAATGACAAAGATAAGGCGATTTTAACGGAATTGAGCAGCAGAATATAGCTGATGGGTGATAATATATTGATAAACAGCAGGATTTAGCCATTTAGCTAATGGATTGGGTTCAGTATTGTCCATGATATCATTTATTGGTTGCAAAGATGCGATTTGCGTTTCGGCAGTGTGCTTTATATTTAATGCGTGAGGGGGATTGTGAAGTTGCTGACGTACTTGCGTGCTAGATACGGCGGTCACAGGGCGCGCGTCTACGTAAATACTGCCTTGGTGTTTATTATTTTGTAAGCGACTGCTATTTGCGGCTATATGAGAGTTAGCTGTTATGAGTTCATTGGGCGAACTAATAATGAGAGGCTGTAGTTGATTGGGTAATTGCGCTTGCAGCTCAGACACAGAAACGTCTTGGTTCATGGTGTTTTTGTTCATGAGCTTTTCATTGGTTTGAGAAGAGCCGCTATCGTTGTCATAAGTCTCAGATAAGCTATCACGATTAAAAACCCACAGATTGACATAATCAGTCAGCTCAAGCCCTTGTTTCCATTTAGTCAAACTTAGCGCGCTGTCCATACCAATGATAAATATCAAACTGTCATTCGGATAGCGCTGCCGTAACGCCCGTACGCTATCGATGGTATAGACAGGTGGTGTTTGCCAAAGCTCAAGCTCGTCTATCCGTATGGGAGTATTTAGTGTTGCGAGCTTTAACATGGCTAAGCGATGATTAGGATCGGTGCTTTGTTGTTTAAAAGGTGAGCGAGCATTAGGTAACAGTGACACATGCAGCTCACGATTTAGCTGCTTGGCTAGTGGCAATAAATGCTGATAAACGTACATCGCTATTTGCACATGACCTTTATGCACAGGATCAAATGAGCCACCAAGATACGCACGAATGGCAGGCGCAGGATATTGAGTCTGTTTATGGTTGGTGATATTAGACATAAATAAAGGGAGCAAATGGTTGGCAAGAAAATCTTACCGCAGGTTTAAAAGAGAGAGTAGCGCTATTGTAGTGGGCAAGCAGGTATATGTCACTAGGGCGTGTCCTCAATTCAATCGATAGCCATCTAAATAGGTTAAAAATGGCTAAATCTTGCCAAACGGCGTCAAATAGCTGACTAATATCTCGATATTATCTGCGCTGTTTTCCTTGTTTGACGACAATTTATCTCATTTTTATCACCATTTTTAAAATGAGGACACACCCTAGTAGCGCTCAAAACCCATAAACAGTATTAAATAAAAAATGCCTAAGAAAAAGCCGACTATCAATGAGGTAGTCGGCTCAATCACAGGATTTTTTACGATCTGATTGAGTGATTAAATGGCGTCACTATATGCCTGAATTGCAGTAAGCGCAACGGTGTAAATGATGTCATCAACCAACGCACCACGTGACAAATCGTTTACTGGTTTATTTAGACCTTGGAGCATCGGTCCAACACTCACAACGTTGGCACTACGCTGTACCGCTTTATAAGTGGTATTACCTGTATTGAGATCTGGGAAGATAAACACGTTTGCTTGACCAGCGACAGGCGAGTCAGGGGCTTTTTGTTTACCGACACTCATGACCGATGCGGCATCGTACTGTAGCGGGCCATCAACTGCTAGGTGAGGCGCGCGCTCACGGACTATTTGTGTGGCTTTGATGACTTTTTCGACATCTGCGCCTGTACCTGATGAGCCAGTTGAGTAGCTAATCATCGCAACTTTTGGTTCGATACCAAAGGCGGCGGCAGACTGAGCAGACTGGATAGCAATCTCTGCCAACTCTTCTGCATTAGGGTCTGGGTTAATCGCACAGTCACCATACACCACGACCTGCTCTGGTAGCAGCATAAAGAAGATTGATGATACCAATGAGTATTGTGGTGCAGTCTTAATCAATTGAAAAGCTGGACGCACAGTGTTGGCAGTGGTGTGGATAGCACCAGAGACTAGACCGTCAACCTCATCCATTTGTAGCATGATAGTGCCTAAGAATACCGTATCTTCGAGCTGTTCAGCGGCGACTTCTGGAGAAGTTTTTCCGTTACGGCGAGCAACCACTGCATCAATATACTTGCTCATATCAAGGCTGGCAGGATCGAGAATCTCTAAACCTTCTGGCAAGACAAGATCGCGGTTCTTAGCAACTTGCTCTACATCTTCGCGTTTTGCAAGTAGTACACAGTCAGCGATACCACGGCTTTGACAGATACAGGCAGCTTCTACTGTACGTGGTTCAGACCCTTCAGGCAGTACCACACGTTTTTTGGCATTTTGTGCTTTTTTGACGACCTGATGACGGAAGGCAGCTGGTGATAAACGTGGCTTATACTCACCGCTGAACTGCTCTTTGATCCAACCTAAATCTAAGTGTGCAGCCACATAACGTGTTACTTCTAGGGCGCGTTCAGTATCATCACTTGGAATCTCAGCACTCATGTGTAATAAGCTCTGTACGGTCTCAAAGCTATCTGCTTCGACACTCATGACAGGAATACCTGTCTTAAGAGCTGATTGCCATAGCTCAGCCACGGTCGCATTTGGTGACACGCCACCAGTCAGTACCAAGCCTGCTAATGGCACACCATTGATACAAGCCAAAGCCGCAGCGAGTAACAAGTCATCACGGTCACCAGGTACGACGATGAGTGTGCCACGTTTGAACACTTCGTCTACCCGTGTCACTGAGCGTGCAGTTAGGCTAATCTTGTTGATACGACGTGTTTTGGCTTCACCAACATTGATCCAAGTGGCATCAAGTTCGGTGGCGATATCCCAAGTACGAGGTACAGATAATGAGTCGCTAAATGGCACCACACCAATTAGGCGAAACTGTTCGGTATCAAAAGAAGGAGATAAGCGCTGTACTTCTTGAACGAAATTTTCATCTAAACTCACAACCGCCTCACCTGGCGCGACTGGTTGATTCTCAAAAGTGTTTGGTAAGTCATGCACTCGCATCAGAATGCAGCCTAACGTGCGATCAGAGGCCATACCACCAAACTCACGCGCATGCACATCAAGTTTATCTGCTAAATGAGCTGGGTTTTTGGTATCAACAGTACTAACAAAGATGATTTTGGCATCTAAGGCATGAGCAATGGCACGGTTGATTTGTGCGGCATAAGAGGCTTCTGTGGTTGATACCAAGCCTTCACAGATGACGACACCATAATCACCTTCGATGGAGTGATAGTTTTCAACGACTTCTTCCATCAAGTCATCTAGATTGTCATCACCGATCATACGCTCGACGCGCTGACGGTTGATAGATTTGGGCGGTGTTAGACCAAATGCGTGCATGGTTAGTGCGCTTGAGCTGTCCAGACTATTCTGCTTGTCGAGCGTATCATCTTGCAGAAATGGTTTCATAAAACCGGCTTTAACACCGTTATAATCAAATGCACGAATAAGACCTAGTGCTGCTGATGTCACGCCGATACCGCGACTAATGGGAACAAGTAAAATGGTTTGCATAGTATATCCTACTATTTGTTTTGTTATATCTATGAAGGGGGTATTGCTGATTGGCTACAACGATGATGCTTGCTGCATCGTTCATTTGTAGTATTGACTGAGAATCGAGCAGCTACTCAAAGGCCTACGTTATATAAATAATTTTTATATAACATAAGCCATTAAGTAGGTATCGTTAGATAGCCAAGCTATTTTTATTTCAGACCTAATGCCTGACGGGTTTCTTTAGCAATCTGACATTCTTCATCAGTTGGAACAACCCACAGCTCAATGCTGCTATCTTGCTCTTGGAAGTTTCCTTCAGCACCACCGACCAGCTCATCGTTTTTGTCAGCATCAAAATTGATGCCGAAATGACGCATGACATCTAAGATACGCGCACGTGTGGTTGATGAGTTTTCACCAATACCACCAGTAAAGACAATACCAGTAAAGTCAGGCAGCGCACAGCTGAGGCTGGCTAGATATTTACCGACACGATAACAGAACATCTCGATGGCGAGCTGAGCATCTTTATGTCCCTCGTTTGCCGCTTGTTCGATAGTACGCAAGTCATTAGATAGACCTGAGATACCCAATAAGCCACTTTCGCTGTTGAGCATGGTATCTACTTCTTCTAAGCTCATACCCAACTTACGCTTGAGATGAATATGTAGGCTAGGATCGACGTCACCACTACGTGTGCCCATCATCAGACCTTCAAGTGGCGTCAGACCCATGCTAGTATCTAAGCTTTCACCATTATAGACAGCAGACGCTGAGCAACCGTTACCTAAGTGGGCGGTTAACCAACCATGTGGACCTTTGGTATCTGTGAGGGTGCTAGCACGCTCTGATACGTAGGCATGCGAAGTACCATGGAAGCCGTAACGACGGATTTTTTCTTCTTCGTATAATGCTTTTGGAATCGGATAGCGGTAGGCAACAGGTGGCATTGTTTGGTGAAAGGCAGTATCAAACACGACTACTTGTGGAATATCAGGATAAATGGCTTCAACCGCTTCAATACCTAAGGCGTTTGCTGGGTTGTGCAATGGCGCTAAGATTTTTAGGCGTTTTACTTCATCAAGTACGTGTTGGTCAACACGAACTGCTTTTGAGTATTCACGACCACCATGGACCACGCGATGACCAACAGCAATAAAATGATATTGCTCAAGTAGTGCTAGAATTTTTTGTAGAGCTAGCTCATGACGTCCACCAGGGATTGTGATTTCAAGTTTTTCACCGTTTAATGTAGTATGCTTGATGCGAGCGGTATCGAGCCCCAAGTTTTCGGCAAGTCCTGTAATACGGGTGGATTCGTCTTCGCTGATGAGTGCGTATTTGATTGAAGATGAACCGCAGTTCAGAACCAAGGTAGGGTTGATTAGTTTTGATCTGCCGGTATTGCGGTCATTAAAGATGGGGGTGCTATCGCTCATGCTCTATCCTTAGATTATGTTTTTTGATAAGTGGTAAATCATAGCGGATTAACTTCCGCTAAACAAACAAAAATCAGCAAACCTGTCATAAAAATGAACTAAGCGATAATTCGCTTACAGGTTTGCCAATAGATACTTACTGGTCACTTTACTTGGTTGCTTCTAGCAATTCATCAAACAAAGCAAATAATTTCGCAGTATAATGTAACACAATTAAAATCTTATACCACAGTAACTATAAGGTTTAAGATTGAACTTCGTCAAGTACTGTTACATCTGTACACCGGATATCGTTATAAAATGACAATTGCTATAAAGGCAGGATTGTCCACAATAAAAATTGTAAGAAAGTTTTTCAAGATTGTTTTTGCCCGTGTTTTTCGCTATGAAACGGCTCTAAATTTACAGCAAATGCCATGTAACTTTGCTAGTCTTCGTTTGGTAGTTTTCTGAGCCTACGTTAAAAAAACAGGCTCAAAAAACCATCGTTATCAGTAATATTTATAGATAATAAATACCGAAAAATTAGTGATCGAGCACACTTAAAAGGCATGCTTCTTTACTGGTACAATGCTATGCTGAAGCACTGTTTGGTGTCCAAAAGACCCTAAAAATGTTTTCAATAAATTATAATATTTTGAATAATTTACTTATATTCACCCTGCTGTAAGGTTATCTGTTTTATGCTTACTATACACCGTGTTTTAAATGTCAAGCACACCTATCGTTTATCTGTCAATACCAGTCGCCGTGCACTTTCTGCACTCATTATTGCTACTGCCATAGTAGGAATATCAGGCTGCGGACAAAAAGGTGACCTATACCTAGTAGATAATACAAGCTCAAATACGGTAGGTTCAGCGTTATTATCTGACACTGATGATTTATCAGAGACAGCATTGGCGAGTGATGAACAAAACTCCCGTGAGTTAGAGATAATGCTAGCAGACGTCAACGAAGACCCTAACGATTATTAGTGGATTTTGCCCAAAAATTCTGACAAATTTTATCTGATTGAATGAGAGACATAACTATAATGACGACAATAACCACCCAAACAGAACAGGGTTTATATATCAATCCTGAAGCCTTAACTGCTCATTTGCCAGCACTGCATTACCATAACGGTCGATTACATATGGAGCAGGTTAATGTTGATGACGTAGTCAAGCATTATGGCACGCCATGTTATGTTTATTCAAAACAGGCGATATTGGATGTTTATCAGGCTTATACTGATAGCTTTTCTAGCTTGCCGCACCAGGTTTGCTACGCTGTCAAAGCGAATTCTAACCTTGCGGTGCTTGGAGTGCTTGCGCAAGCAGGAGCAGGGTTTGATATTGTCTCACGTGGTGAGTTAATGCGAGTATTGGCGGCAGGTGGGGATGCTGCCCGCGTTGTATTCTCAGGTGTTGGTAAGACGTGTGATGATATTGAATATGCACTGAATCAAGGTATTGGTTGTTTCAACGTTGAGTCCATTAGTGAGCTTTCTTTAATTAATGAGGTAGCACAGCAGCTTGATAAACCAGCGCCGATTTCACTACGGGTAAATCCAAACGTAGATGCCAAGACTCATCCTTATATTTCAACGGGTTTAAAAGACAATAAATTTGGTATCGCACACGAAGATGCAGTGGCTGTCTATGAGCAAGCTGCGACATTGTCACATATCGATATTGTCGGTATCGACTGTCATATTGGCTCGCAACTGACGGAAGTAGAGCCATTCGTGGCGGCATTGGACAAAGTGATTGAGCTGGTACATAGCCTACGTGAGAAAGGTATTGAGCTACGTCATATCGATTTGGGTGGCGGTCTTGGCGTGCGCTATATCGATGAGACGCCCGTATCTATGGATGAGTTTGCTGCTGCGTTATTACCAAAGCTAAGCGAGCTTGGTTTAACGGTATTCTTTGAGCCGGGCCGCAGTATCGTGGCCAATGCAGGAGTGCTATTGACTCGAGTTGATGTGCTAAAGCCAACCGAACATAAAAACTTTGCTATCGTTGATGCGGCGATGAATGACTTGATTCGTCCAGCATTGTATCAGGCAGAGATGGCAGTGATTCCAGGCGTCTTGCCTAGCGACGGTATCGATACTGCTGGTACACAGCCATGGGATATGGTTGGCGCGATTTGTGAAACGGGTGATTTCTTAGCAAAAGATCGTTTATTGTCATTGGCAGTAGGAGATACGTTAGCAGTTACAGGCGCTGGTGCTTATGGCTTTACCATGAGTAGCAACTATAATTCGCGTCCCCGTGCTAGCGAAGTGATGGTAGCTGATAATCGTCATCAACTGATTCGTCAGCGTGAAACGATTGAGTCACTATATGAAAATGAAACGTTGTGGCAGTCTTAATAGACTTACCTAGCGTTCATTAGGTCTTAGTTGCGACAGAAAACCCATTATTGAAATAACAATGGGTTTTTTTATGACAAAATTTGATAGCAGTGATAGTTATGAATGTATCTGACAGCGTGCTAATATAAGCCATACATAAAAATAGGATAGGATATCAAAGGTATGCTAATAGAATTTACTAAGATGCATGGTCTAGGCAATGATTTTATGGTCATCGATTTGGTGACCCAGCGCTTAGAATTAACCAAGGATTTGGTACAGTTATTGGGAGATCGTCATTTAGGTATTGGCTTTGACCAGCTGCTAGTCGTTGAGCCACCTATGCGTCCGGATGTTGATTTTAGTTATCGTATTTTTAATACTGATGGTACAGAGGTTGAGCAGTGTGGTAATGGTGCACGATGTTTTGCTCGTTTTGTCCAAGCACGTAAACTGTCATTTAAACAGCGTCTACGTGTTGAGACTGCTAGCGGTATTATCACGCTGACTACAGATCGTTATGGTTGGGTAGAGGTCGATATGGGCAAGCCCAAATTTGAGCCGGATGAGATTCCATTTAGCCCGAGAGCCACTACCAAAATCCAAAACGCCTACCACCTAGATGTAAATGGCACACCTGTACAGCTCTATGTTGCCAATATGGGTAATCCTCATGCGGTTATCAAGGTCGATGATGTGCTTGATGCTGAGGTCGAAACCTTGGGCAAAGCCATTGAGTCACATCCGGCTTTTCCAGATCATGTAAACGTCGGCTTTATGCAGATTATGAATCAGCGTCATATTCGCCTGCGAGTTTATGAGCGCGGCGTCGGTGAAACCCAAGCTTGCGGTACAGGCGCTTGTGCTGCAGTGGCTGTTGGTATACGTGAAGGCTGGTTGGATGAAGGGGAAGAAGTACGCGCACAGCTCTATGGTGGCAGTATGATTATCAAATGGCAGCCAGGTTATTCAGTCATGATGACTGGCCCAACGGCCTTTGTCTATGAAGGTGTCTTTAGTCCAGATGGATTAATGGCACAAGCAGGTATCAAACCTAATTCAGAAGGCTAATGGAATTTTGGTTCATGCACAACGATAAGCGGCTCATATTAACTGCTAGGTACATACGATGGTCGTCTCTAATAGAGCTATGTCAAACAAAAATAGTCAGCGCCTGCCTGTATCAGAGTCAGAAGCATGGTTGTCAGATACACAAGCAGCCACTATAGAAGCAGATGCCGCGTTAAGGGAGTTGTTGTCAGATGTGCATCGTTGGCTAAACACTTTATCAGTGCGTAATCACTCGCGGCATACTTTAACGGCTTATTTTTCTGGATTAAACCAACTGGCGCTATTTTTGCGAGGTAAGCGCTTGACGTGGACGCGTTGTGATAAGCGCCAATTAGCCCAACATATCAGCCAACGCCTCGATGAAGATAAGCTTGCGCTTGCCAGTGTGCAGCAAGAGTTATCAGCTATTCGCCATTTTTATGGTTGGTTGATTGAAGAGGGACTGGCACGTATCAATCCAACGACAGGCTATCAGCTGAAACGTAGCCCTCGACCGCTACCGTCTATCGCTGATGTGGACTTACTCACTCAATTACTTGATCAAGAGATACCAGATTCTCCGGAACAAGCGCGTTTATGGTTACGTGATAAAGCCATGTTTGAGCTGCTTTACAGTAGTGGCTTGCGTGTTGGTGAGCTGGTTGCGCTAGATATGGCCGATGTGGACCTGTCAGAGTTACGGGTACGTGTGACAGGTAAAGGTAACAAAACACGCTTAGTACCTTTAGGTATAAAGGCTGCAGAGGCTATAACGCGCTATCTGCCGCATCGTAATCTGTGGGTCGAGCAGATGGACACAGCTTTGTTTATCAGCGAAAAGTTAGGCACACGTTTGTCAACGCGAGCGGTGCAGCAACGATTAAAGGTAGCTGCAACACGGGCAGGTATTGCTCAAAATATGTATCCGCATTTGTTGCGACATTGCTTTGCCTCACATATGCTATCAGGTAGTGGTGACTTGCGAGCGGTACAGGAAATGCTCGGTCATAGTGATATCAGCACCACGCAAATTTATACCCATGTTGATTTTGCTAAACTGACACAGGTCTACGATCGCGCTCATCCCCGAGCTACTCATGTGCAAAATGACAGTGATTCAAACTCGAGCTAAGTATCGGTTACGCCAAACGATGGCAGTCAAAGATGGGCATTTTTTGTCGCCCTTGCAGTTGTGTTGGTTTGTCTAGTGATGCCAATACCAAAGCATAATGCTGTTTTTCTTCGTTATTAGCGGTATCATTCAGCTCGCTGTCATCGTAGCTGTTTATGATGGTACCATCGTAAGCAGCAATCGTACTATGCCCCCACGTTTGGCGAATATCCCCATTTTTATAAACATGATCACCGCCCTGTGCCGCACCGATGACCATGCATTGGCTGTCTAGAGCACGTGCCCGCAACAATAAAGACCAATGCGCCTGGCCTGTTAGATAAGTAAATGCGGCAGGCGCGCTCAATATATCTGCACCTGCTTGCCTTAGACGTTGCGCCAATGCTGGAAAACGTAAATCAAAGCACACCATCATGCCTAGATGGTAAATTTCATTGTTTGCTTCGAGCGGTACAGTCACTGTTTGTGTGCCTGGCTCAAAAGTTGCGGCTTCATTATAGCTGCCTTGCTTATCTGCCACGGTTGCTGTGAATAAATGAATCTTGTCATAACGCGCCACTTGCTTACCGTCAGGAGCAAACAGTTGACTGACTTGGCGCAATCTACCATCTGGTACGATCATGCCATCTGGACGATAAAGGCAAGGTAGTGAGCCTACCAATACATACATACCGTAAGTGTGCGCATATCCAGCGATGGTTGCTGATAGTTCATCGAAACGCTCTGCGGTAGAAAACTGCTGTCCCATACTACAGCAGTTTTCTGGTAGAACAACAAGTTGAGCACCTTGCGCACGTGCTTCGATAATGGCAGCTTTGATATCATTGAGGTTTTTTTCAATATTTTGCTGGCTATTCATCTGAATGGCAGCGGTTAGCAATGGATTGTTTGTTTTGCTATTCATAGTAGTGTTCTCAGTGAGTTTTGAGACTTGTTTATTCAAATTTAATATTTAACAGACCCTGATATTATTCATCATACCTAGAGCTTGTCCTCAATCTAAAGAATAAACTGTAGATGGGCTAAAATTGCCAATATATTCATATTCACAGTAGGCTTTTCTTTGTGAATCTACCATTTTTCTCATTTCAGCTCAGTTAAATGATTATTGCTTGGGTTAAAAGCATGCTCCAGTTAGACGCACAGTTTTCATATCAATTATTTAGTAATTTATGCTGAAATGCTAAGATTTATATGGTTTTATGACAGAAAAGTAATAAATGTATCTGAACAGAGTATAAATTATCATAGCAAGATTGCATCAAAAAATGCTATCGTCATGTCCTAATAACGTTAAACTACTCGTTTAACCAAATATATATAGAATAATATTTTACTATCGGAGTGTAATAAGCCGCCCATGAGTATGTCGTTTGGATTGGCAACCACGCTGAGTACCTCACAGAAACTAACCCCTCAGATGCAGCAAGCTATTAAATTGCTGCAGCTCTCTAGTCTTGAGCTCGCACAAGAGGTTCAGGCCAAGCTGGATAGTAATCCATTGCTTGAACGTGTCGAAGATGATGAAGATGAGTACGATCATAGTGGCGATGATACTATCGATGAGCTGAATGAGCCATTGACGTTAGATAGCTGGAATCAAAATTCGGATGCTGATTCATCGACTGCTAACTCTGAGTATGATGAGGGGTTTAGTGATAGCTTTGATAAACTACAGCAAGTAAATATCGATGATGGTGCGGTAGACAATCATACTATGGATAGCGATGATTACAGTAGTTTTGATAGCGCTACTGATTATAATAGCGCTGATAGTGGTAATCATGCATCAGTGGCTACCAATACGGGTAACAAAAGCGATGAAGACTTTGATAGCTATCAAGGTGGCACGTCTGCCACTATCCAAGATCATGTGCGTTGGCAGCTAAACTTTAAACACCTTTCAGAAGCGGATATGGTGATTGCTACGTACCTAATAGATTCTATGGATGATATGGGGTTTATTCGGCTAGATGTTGATGAGTTTTTACAAAGTTTAGACACCATGGCAAGCTTTTATCAATGGGATGAATGTGTTGAGAAAGATGAAGTAATGGCTGTATTGCGCATTATTCAATCTTGCGATCCATTAGGTGTTGGCGCACGAAATTTGAGTGAATGTCTCGCTATTCAGTTATCCAAGCTTAGTCCCAATACAGAGTATCTAACAGAAGCCCAGGCGCTATTATCAGCTAGTGATCATTTAGTCAGTAATAATATCAAAGCACTTACTGAGCAGACAGGGCTCGCGGCTGAAAAAATCACACCTGCATTAAATCTATTACGCAGCTTAAACCCTTCGCCAGGCTTATTGTTTCAGAGTAGTCAACCAGATTATGTGCGTGAAACAGACAGCTACGACATTCCTGATGTATTGGTTACACCTGTTCGTCATCAAACGAGTGATAATAATTTAGAATCTGATGTACAGGATGATGCTTGGTATGTGCGTCTCAACCCCGACACATTGCCAAAATTACGGGTCAATCAAGAATACGCCAATTTAGTTAAGCGTGGTGACGACAGTCCTGATAATCAATATTTACGCGAAAACCTCACTGATGCGCGTTTGTTCATTCGTAGTATCGAAGAGCGTAATCAGAACTTGCTAAAAGTGGCAACCAGTATTGTCCGTTATCAGCAAGAGTTTCTGTTACATGGTGCTACGGCAATGCAACCGCTGATACTAAAGGTTATCGCAGAAGAAGTTGATTTGCATGAATCTACGGTATCGCGTCTGACTACTAGCAAAACAATTTTGACACCACAAGGATTGTTTTCACTAAAACACTTCTTCTCATCACATGTCAGTAGTAATGACGGTGACATATCTTCAACGGCTATTAGCGCCATGATTAAGCAGCTTATAGCCGATGAAAATCCGAAAAAGCCATTATCAGACAGTCGTATCAAGGACAGTTTATTAGCGGAGGGTATCGATATCGCTAGAAGAACAGTGGCTAAATATCGTGAAGCGATGAATATTGGTTCATCTACCCAGCGCAAACAAAAATATTGAGGCGTGTTGTATGTTTGACAATAGCATTGATAGTACCTATTTATGAATGCTCAGCACACTTTAAGTGATGTTATTCAAAAAGTTGTGAGTAATGTCATACAATGGTCTTTTATGGCTTAATTCAAATATAAAAAATAAAATTTTTTGATTATATAGAAACATGATAGAAACAACAGGTTTTATTACATTTAATTACAATATAGTGTCTTGCTACTATTCAATTTTCATGACAAATTAGAGTCATACCAACAACGAAATCTAAATATCGATTTAGCCTATTTATAGCAGCAATCAGAGAGATGATGAAAGGATACATTAGCATTTGATTACATGCATTGACTATCAAAGGCGATAGATTAGCGGTTGGTAAAGCAGGGTGATAAAGGCAGGAATGCTATTTCATCTGTTGATTGTTAGTACAAACAAAAGGACAATAATATGAATGTTTCTATCAGTGGTCACCATATCAGTGTTACCGAAGCTATGGATAAAGCGGTGCGTGAAAAGCTTGAGAAAGTAGAACGACACTTTGATCAGATACAAAGTATTAAAGTGATATTATCGTTGGATAACAATGGTTCTAGCGATGGTGGTAAAAAAAGCCATAAAGCTGAAGCGATAATGAGAGTCTCAGGTCAAGAAATGTTTGTCCAATCGTGTGAAGATGATATGTATAAAGCCATTAATGACATGGCAGACAAACTTGATAGACAAGTACGTAAATATAAAACCCGCCAAGATCGTAAAAAGACTCAGGGTGCTGGACGTGACGACCGCTATGACGATCTCACAGCTGCCGACGTGGTACCTGCAGTATAATGCAATGAGTTTTAGTGCTGAGTGTTAGTGTTTTTCAGATTTAACGAGTATTGGCTGATTCAATAACAACAGGTAAGATAATAAAGAGGACATCTGGCCCATATAGTTAAAACTTGATTCTACTAAATTGGCATGATAATACAAAAAAGGAAAAAGGCCTCAACGTATGATACGTTTGAGGCCTTTTCTATTATCAAGTATTTATACTGAGCTTGTTATAATGACTAGCCGCCACCAACGGCTTGTACTACCTCGATGTCCATTCCTTCCACGATACGTAGATGACCAAGCTCACTTTTGGGGATAAGCTCACCGTCGATTTCTACCGCATAACGCCCTTGGCTAAGTCCAAGTTCATTGATAACCAATTGCACAGTCTGGTGGGTAGTTTGCAATGTCTTACCATTGACACTAATGGTACTCATAAAAAACACTCCTTAATGGTTTCGTATTACTGCTATCAGCATAATGATTCTTCACATTGTCTGTTATCTATTTTATATGAGTGTCTATTTGGCTGCTGAATCATGTATTTTGAATGCTGATAGTGCTAGCCATAGCCAACCGATAATCATTAATACACCACCGATAGGTGTAATAGCTCCGAACCACAGTGGCGCCCCAAGTGTCATTGCATAAAGACTGCCCGAAAATATGATAATACCGATCTGTAGTAGCCATGCCGTTGTCTGAGTGATGTATTTGAGACGAATCAGCAGACCAACCAGCAGCAATCCAAGTGCATGGATAAATAAATATAAGGTCGCCGTGTGCCACCATTCTAGCTGTTGAGCACTGGCAATGTTTTTGAGGCCATGAGCGCCGAATGCACCTAGGGCGACGGCGACAGCCATATTGATCGCTGCAATACCTATCCAATTTAGCATGTTGAATTCATCTTATCTAAAAGCTATCACGACTAAAAGGCAGCTGTTATTGAATGTCATCTGGCAAGATGACGCTATCAATGGTCATTGCATCGCGAATCTTATCCATGGCATTTTTTTCGATTTGGCGGACACGCTCTGCAGAGATAGAGTAGACGGCTGCTAGCTCATGCAAGGTAGATTTTTGCTCAGAGAGCCAGCGCTGTTCGACGATATCGCGAGAACGGTCATCGAGAGTATCCATCGCTGCGATTAAGGCAGAGGAGTTATTCTCTTCCCAGTCTGATTCTTCTAACTGCTCAGCAGGATCGATGCCATCTTCTAAAAATAGCTGCGGTGCATAACGTCCATCGTCATCATCACTAGATTGCGCTTCAAATGATGCATCATAAGATGTGAGCCGTGACTCCATCTCTAGTACTTGTTTACGCGTGACATTGAGATCTTTTGCAATAGCATCAGCTTCTTCTAGAGTCAGCTGATTGTTGGTCTTTTTGAGACTACGCAAATTAAAGAACAGTTTGCGATGTGCTTTGGTGGTCGCAACTTTTACGATCCGCCAGTTTCGAATCACAAATTCATGAATCTCCGCCTTAATCCAATGTACAGCAAAGGATACCAAACGTACGCCTTTGTTGGGGTCAAAGCGTTTTACGGCTTTCATTAGACCTAGGTTGCCTTCTTGAATCAAGTCGGCTTGTGGTAAGCCATAACCGGAGTAACTGCGCGCAATGTGAATCACAAAGCGTAGATGTGACATCACAAGTAATCGTGCTGCTTCCACATCACCGTCATCATAGTAGCGATGCGCTAGCTCTTGCTCTTGTACTGGTGTCAAAATAGGAATTTGATGGACGGTATTGATATAAGCACCGAGATTGACCCCAGGTGCAGATAAATGGGTTGGCATCGCAGGTACTAAGTCACGGGTACTGGTATCACCTAGCGCATTCGCATCATAAGGTGGTCGTTGTGCGGCAGCTTTTAGCGCTGCATCACGTGCTTCGTTTATTACCGGTGCTGCCTCATCTTTTGTAGCATCATTAGAAGTATTAGCCATATTCTTGACCTTATTAAATAGTGACGCAAATAGTCATATAAAAATATTTATAGTTGTAATTGTAAAGGATAGCGACACTTAGTTGCTATCAGTTTTAGTAATGATGAAGTGATATATTGTATCGAAACGCTGTGATGATATGCTATTAGTTGTCTGTTGGTGGGTGACGCTATTAATAATCAATAGCAGCTGAGTTTGACGACAAAAAGCAGTGATATCAGCTTGTGAGTTGGCATCGGTGGCGACGACATATAGTGAGTCACCATTTGCGACATCACGTAATGCCACTTTGGTTTTTAATAACGGCATCGGACAAGCAAGTCCGCGGCCATCGACGAAGCGAGTAATATTAATGCTAAGTGGTCTTATCTCTGCATTCTGGTTTAAAGCACTGTTATCTGCTTTCAATAAGGCTAAAAGTTGATTGATCTCTTGTTGATCAGCACTAGAGATTTTTTCTGATAATCTTATAGCGTCAGGTGTATGGAGGATGGTGGACTGACTATCAGCAGACATAAAACAACCTTTATAAAGACCAATACTTTAATTGGCACTATTTTTATGGTAAATAATAGTTGGTTTTAGAATATTGTTAATTTTAAGGTTTTGTTATGGAGTGCCTTGTGCTCAATAGCAACCCAAACCTATTGTTTAAGTTGCTATTATAGCAAATAGCCAAGGTATCAGTGCAGTTGAATATAATCAACATCGTATTCGGTTCGTTAGAATCACACAATGATGTTGCACGATAGTGACACACCGCTTAGTTATTGGTAGTCGAAAACATACTAGAATTGACCTTGTATCAACAAGCTCGTATAGTCGACAAAACATGGTTCATACTCACTTGTATAGGATAAGTATTTGTATCACTCTAATAGACAGTCGATGTTTGGTAGTACCAGCATCCGTTCATCGAATATACACAAGTCAAACCAACATGTGCTCTGCTTCATGTCGCTTTTTTGTGGACGAAAAAAAACGATGCTGTCTATAGCGGTATCAAGTGCTTTTGCATCAGGAGTTGCAGCGGCATTATTGATGGCCATACCCGCTGCGGCCAATAGTATTGACTGGAGTGGTAGCAGTAATCAAACAGAGTCAACCAATTATAATTCGTGGCAGCCTGCAAAAACCGACACACTAAGTCTACCTAGCTTGCGTGGTCAAGGCTTGAGCTTCGCTGAACAATATCAAAATAAATTGCTTGGTGAGTGGTCGCTACGAAATGTCAATGGTAGCATTAAGATGGAGCATGACCCTTGGATTCAAGAAACGCTCAAAGACATGACGTGGCGTCTTAATGCTCAAGCGCGGCAACAAGCACTAATGGGCTTGGTGATTATTGATAGCCCTAGTATTAATGCCTTTGCGGCACCAGGCGGTGTCATTGGAATCAATACAGGAACCATATTGGCAGCCAAAAGTATGGACGAGCTTGCCAGTGTGATAGCGCATGAAGTTGCGCATCTTAGCCAACATCATTATGAAAGTGGTGTCGATGACAGCAAAAAAGCATTACTGATGCAGGTAGGAGGTATGCTAGCGGCGATAGCAGCGTCAGCGGTTGATGGTGATGCAGCAGCAGCGGTGATGATGGGTAGCCAAACAGCGACGATGAATAGTAGCATGGCGTTTAGTCGCAGCAATGAGCGTGAGGCTGATCGGATAGGAATGCAAATCATGACTCACGCAGGTTATGATCCGAGAGCGATGCCGCGATTTTTTGCGACCATGAATCAACAAAGTCAGCTGAATCAATCCGAAAACCAGTTCTTACCAAGTTTTATACTCTCACATCCATTGACTAACGAGCGCTTGAGTGACTCACAAAGTCGCGCGCAGAGCTATCCGTCATTATCATTGAGCCAGCAGCAACGTCATCAAGCGTTGTTTGATCTGCTCTATTGGCGTGTACAAAGTATGGGTAAGCATGCTTCTAAGACAACATTGACCACTGCTGCCAATAATAGCGTTGGTGCTAAATTGGCATTGATGAATTGGTATGGTGAGCAGCAACGTTTTAAAGATGCCGAAAAAGTACTGAGTGAAATCAATGCATTGCCAGTGGAACAGCGTCAAAGGTTGGAGCCTTTGTTATCGATTACTCATAGCCAAGTATTGACAGAACAAGATAAGTGGTCAGAAGCCGCTGAGATTTTAGATGGGCAACATCGTCTTTATCCTGAGCGTCGTGATCTTCGGATTTATTTGGCCGAAGCGCTCACCAACAGCAATCAGCCAGCTAAAGCGCAAGCATTGCTCAAACCTTTGATAGAGCAGCAGCCAAGTGATCGCTATGCTTGGCAGAGCTTACAACTGGCCAATGAGAAGTTAGCAAAAACGACTACATCACCACAATTAGCCAATATTGCGACAATCAATGCGTTGCGCTATCGGAGTCAGGATCAGCTATGGAGTAATCGCTATGAAAGCGCGCTAATATCACTCACACAAGCTAAGCAACTGGCAGAAAAACTACAAAATACCACGCAAGCAAATAGTGCACGCCCACTCTTGGCTAATATCAATGCAGAAATTAAGGCAGTAAAAACCGCCAAAGACTTTAAGCCTTAGGCGGTTATTTGTATCAAAATACCGAT
Organism: Psychrobacter sp. AOP31-B2-9; assembly: GCF_052378005.1. Lineage (NCBI taxonomy): Bacteria > Pseudomonadati > Pseudomonadota > Gammaproteobacteria > Moraxellales > Moraxellaceae > Psychrobacter > Psychrobacter sp. AOP31-B2-9. The sequence continues at coordinate 3,746 of NZ_JBQSXG010000034.1, read as the reverse complement.
TAATCAATAATAGGTAACGAGCTATTTGCTTTGCAGTGCTTCTTTTACCAGTTTAGAGATGATAGCTGGATCAGCACGACCTGCGGTTTTATTCTTTAACACACCCATCACACTACCCATATCACGCATAGATGTTGCACCTTGCTCAGCGACTTCTGCTTGTACCAAGGCTGTAAGCTCCTCATTATCCATTTGTTTTGGCATAAACTCATTGATGATGTTGATTTCAAACTGCTCTTTGGCTGCTAAGTCGTCACGACTGTTTTCGGTAAAAATACCAAGCGACTCGTGTCGCTGTTTTAGCTGCTTTTGTAGTACTTCTAATACTTGGTCATCGTCAAGTTCTGTTTGACGATCAATCTCGATTTGCTTGATGACGGCTTGTACGTTACGCAATACTTTAACACGCTCAAGCTCACGAGCTTTCATGGATAATTTGATGCTATCCGATAAGTTTTGTTTAATTTGGCTCATTGTTATTATCCTTATTGGCTAAGTGTTAATCATAAAAATTGTAGCATAAAAAACGCCACTGATATCAATTGATAACAGTGGCGTTAGTGTAGCGCTTGTATTTAACTAATCGTAATATAGATTAGTACATACGAGTGGTACGAATAGTTTCGCGTTGTAGTTTTTTCTTATAACGCTTTACGGCAGCTGCTTTTTTACGCTTACGTACTTGCGTTGGTTTTTCATAAAACTCGCGCTTACGTACGTCTGATAATACACCAGCTTTTTCACAAGCACGCTTGAAACGACGGATAGCGATATCTACTGGTTCGTTTTCTTTAACCTTAACTGCAGGCATGAAGACTCCTTGATTAGGATGAGATATAAAGGCATTAGTTTGGCTGTGTATTAGTATTTAGCCGTGATATCTCAAGACCACAGGCATCAGCTCAAACTAGGATAATATTGCGCATGAGCACAAGGGCAGGTATTTTAATAAATAATATTAAAAAAGTCAATAAATTTAGTGTGTTAATCCATATTTATCATGCAAACTGCATGATGTGATGTTGAGATAAGGATAGGTTGTTGTGTGAACTATATATTTTAGCGAATATTGGATGTATACATAAATATCTTGCATAAAATTATCATGAATAAAAACCCTACTGTCTATAACGGTTTGGTTGGAGTTTATGCTATGATATTTTCCATATAGTAGTAAGCATATTAACCGTTTTGTGTGCATTTTATTGAGGATGTTTGAATGAAAAAGACAGTATTAAATACGGCGTTGAGTACAGCATTTATTGTCGCTTTTAGTTTTGGTGTTAGCGCTTGTGGTGGTCACGAAGAGGGCGAGTCACATGAAGTATTGGCAAAAGATCGCGTAGATGCTGCCTCAGCACTTGCTCGTGAAAATGCACCTGACGCTGAAGAGTTCGACTTTCCAGAAACCGCAGTCGCTCCAGTCGATGGTACAGAGGCAACAGACGAAGCAGGCGACACAGATGCCGCTACTGAAGCCACGACCGATGACAGTATAGACACTGATACCGATGCAGCGGCTGATACCGATGCTGCGGCTACGGATAGTACTGATATGGAAGCTGCGGACGCTGACACAGCGGAGTAAGTACTGATTTTATGGTTGTTGTGATTTCTACTAGCGCGTGTCCTCATTTTGAAAATATCGATAAAAATGAGAACACGCTATAGAAACAAGCCATAAATTAGCGCCACAATTTGAGGCAATGCGCAGCTGCTAGCACGAAATATTAGGTAAAGGTGTGACTATGATGAATAAACAACAGCGTATGAGCAAACTGACCGTCTCCGCCATTAGCATTAGTATGTTACTGGTATTGAGTGCTTGTAGCAGTGATGACGCCGACACTGAATCTCCTACGGCTGTTAATGAAACCACGACTAGTACTGCTGTAGCAGACACGCCAACAGCGGAGTCTGAAGTGGCTGAATCTGAAACTGCTGCGCCTGAATCTATACCTGAAGCAGACGCTGCTGAGTCGACTGTGACGACAGAAAAGTCAGAAGTAGAAGCATCAAAGCCAGAAGTGGCTGCTGAGCCTGAAGTATTGGCTGCTGACGCAGGTGCTAAGCTCTATGAGTCAAACTGTAAAGTGTGTCATGAGGCAGGTTTGCTTAATGCACCAAAATATGGTGATAAAGCCGCGTGGGCAGCACGTCTTAGCAAAGGTAAAGATACGCTGCATATACATTCAGCAAAAGGCTTTAAGAATATGCCAGCGCAAGTGACTGACAAGATAAGTGAAGCACAGGTCTATGCTGCTGTAGATTATATGATAGAAGCAGTCAGCTGATACTATATATAGAATATATTCGCCATTGAAATTTGCTAAAATAACCGTCATTGTGACTGACAATGGCGGTTTTTTAATGCGCGTTCTTTGTTATGTCAAAGCTAAAAATATAGTCAGCTGTGTCTAGGGCGTGCCCTAAGTCATTTGGTCTATCCAATGATTGAAACCTCCGTTTTTATGGCTACTCAAGCTTTAGCGCCAGCATATAGTGGAGTTCAAATAATTTCGATACAAGGAAATCGAGTGCAAGCTATACATTAGTATGGTCAGCGAGGATGACGATGTAGCGGATTTATATGGATTTGACTATAAAAAGACAAACATTGCAAAAGTAGCATAAAAATAAAAGCATAAAGGCAAAAATATGAAAGTGTTGGGTTTAGAGACCTCTTGTGATGAGACTGGTCTAGCGATTTTTGATAGCGAGCAGATGGCTAATGACAATCAAGGTTTGGTTGGGCAAGTGCTGTATTCACAAATAGAGCTGCATGCCCTCTATGGCGGCGTGGTACCTGAGCTTGCCAGTCGCGATCATATTCGCAAACTAGTGCCTTTGCTCAATGAGCTGTTAGAGCAGTGCGATATGAAAAAAAGCGAGATCGATGCGATTGCTTATACCAAAGGCCCAGGTCTCATTGGTGCGTTGATGACGGGCGCATTATTTGGACGCAGTTTGGCTTATGGTTTGGATATCCCAGCGATCGGCATTCATCATATGGAAGGGCATCTACTGGCACCGCTGATGGGTGCACACCCTCCTGCGTTTCCTTTTGTGTCGTTACTGGTCTCTGGTGGACATACGTTACTGATCGCTGCACGTGGGGTCGGGCAGTATGAGATATTAGGTGAATCGATAGATGATGCTGCCGGTGAGTGCTTTGATAAAGCGGCTAAGATGCTAGGCTTGCCTTATCCTGGTGGCCCCAATATCGCTAAATTGGCTGAGACAGGTAACCCTGATGCGTACCATCTGCCCAGACCGATGTTACATCGTGGTTTAGACTTTTCTTTTAGTGGTATGAAAACAGCCGTGCATAATCTCATCAAAGACACGCCACTATCAGGAGGGTCAGGTAATAGCTCTGATAGCGATCCACAAGTGCGAGCGGATATTGCTGCCAGTTTTCAACATGCAGTGGTCGATACATTGGTGAAAAAGTGCGTCAAAGCACTCAAGCAAGTTGATATGAGCCGACTGGTGATAGCAGGTGGTGTCAGCGCTAATACGCATTTGCGCACGACTTTAGAAGCTGAACTGGCAAAGATAAACGCGACGGTGCATTATGCACCACCTGCCTTGTGTACGGATAATGGGGCGATGATTGCTTATGCAGGTTATGAGCGCTTGCAGGCTGGGCAGTCTGATGAACTAGCCGTGAGCTGTGTGCCACGTTGGCCGATGACTGAGCTGCCTGCGGTATAAAAAGTATTTTATTCAACAAACTCTAACGT
>NZ_JBQSXG010000033.1:0-28808 GCF_052378005.1 Psychrobacter sp. AOP31-B2-9 | reverse complement strand
TTATTCACATAAATAATAGCCATAAAAAAACCGCCTTGAGCACTTATAACAAGTATCTCAAAGCGGTTTTTTACTTGGTAAAGACTAACGAAACCAATGACTAACGATTAGTTTTGTTCGATACCTTTCATAGTCAGCTTAATGCGACCACGGTTATCAACGTCTTGAACGAATACTTTCACGACCTGACCTTCTTTTAAGTAGTCTGATACATTTTCAACGCGCTCTTCTGCGATTTGTGAGATATGTACTAGACCGTCCGTGTTTGGCAAGACGTTAACGAAAGCACCGAAGTCAACAATGCGAGCGACCGTACCTTCGTAAGTTTTACCGACTTCAACTTCAGCAGTCAATGCTTCAATTTTGCCAATAGCGGCTTTGGTTGCGGCTTTGTTTTCACCAAAGATACGAATCGTGCCACCATCATCGATATCGATCACTGCACCAGTTTCTTCAGTTAACTGACGAATCATCGCGCCGCCTTTACCGATTACATCACGGATTTTGTCCGGATTGATTTCGATAACCGCATAGTTAGGCGCATGAGCATTGATTTCAGTACGGCTCTCTGGCAATACTTGATTCATCGCGTCTAGGATATGGATACGACCAGCATGGGCTTGCTTAAGTGCTTGCTCCATGATGTCTGGAGTAATACCTTCGATTTTGATGTCCATCTGTAACGCAGTGATACCGTCTTTAGAACCAGCCACTTTAAAGTCCATATCACCAAGATGATCTTCATCACCTAAGATATCTGACAATACAGCGAAACGCTCGCCTTCTTTTACTAGACCCATCGCGATACCCGCGACTGGTGCTTTTAATGGTACGCCTGCATCCATCAATGCCAAGCTTGCACCACAAACAGATGCCATAGAAGATGAACCGTTTGATTCGGTAATCTCTGATACCACACGGATAACGTACGGGAAGCGTTCGCTATCTGGCAGCATTGCTTGTACACCGCGACGTGCTAGACGACCATGACCGATTTCACGACGTTTTGGAATACCTTCACGACCCGTTTCACCTACTGAGAAATGCGGGAAGTTGTAATGCAACATGAAATGGTCACGAATCGTGCCACCCAATGAGTCAATCATATTAACGTCACGGCTGTTGCCCAATGTAGTAGTAACCAATGCTTGCGTCTCACCACGTGTAAACAATGCTGAACCATGCGTATATGGCAATACACCAACTTGTACGTCAAGCGCACGAACGGTTTCAAGATCACGACCATCGATACGTGGCTTACCTGACAAAATATTGTCACGAACCGTACGATACTTAAGATCATTATAGATTTCTTTTAGCTCAGATACCGTATCAGCATAAGTTTCTGACTCAGCATCACCAGCAAGCGCATCGATAATTGACTGTTTAATTTCATCTAGCTTAGTATAACGTGCTTGCTTGTCAGTAATCGTATATGCATCAGCAACTTGCGCGCCAAACTGCTCTTTCATGCTACTGGTAAGCGCTTGATCACGCTCAGGAGCAGAATATTGCTGCTTAGCAGTACCAACTTCTTCTGCCATTGATACAATGTTATCAATAACGATTTGCTGTTGCTGATGACCGTATAGTACTGCGCCCAACATTTGATCTTCTGACAACTCAGCCGCTTCTGACTCAACCATCAATACAGCAGACTTAGTACCAGCTACAACCAAATCAAGATCACTGGTTTCGAGCTGCTCAGTCGTTGGGTTTAGTACATATTCGCCGTTAATAAAACCAACACGAGCAGCCGCAACAGGACCATTAAATGGTGCGTCAGAGATAGCTAGCGCTGCTGATGCACCGATTAGTGCGGCGATATCTGCTGACTGGGTTTTATCTGATGATACAACGGTCGCCGTAATTTGGATTTCATTAACGTAACCTTCAGGGAATAGCGGACGAATCGGACGGTCAATCAGGCGTGAGGTTAGGGTTTCAAATTCGCTCGCACGACCTTCGCGTTTGCCGTAAGCACCTGGGATTTTACCCGCTGCATACATTTTCTCTTGGTAGTTTACGGTTAGCGGAAAGAAGTTTTGACCCTCTTTGGCTTCTGATTTTACGACTGCTGCGACTAGGACGGTAACGCCGCCCATATGAACTAAGATAGAGTTTGCTTGACGTGCAACGCGACCCGTTTCAATAACAACCTGCTGGTTGCCATATTGGAATTCACGCTTAATAGTGTTGAACATTGTCATATAATCTTCCTAATGTTGACTGACAAAATAATATCAGCGCTATAACAAGCTGATATCTGTCATTAAAATTCTGTGTATATGGCTATCAGCTGACATAATTACTATTAAAAAGCATATCAACCAATGCCAATAACGTTACTTGGTTATCTCATATATTTGTCTAAGTTGGACATCGTACTATTATATATATTCGGTCGTACAATTTTAGCTTTACCATGAATACTATCACAAAGACTCTAGGTCTAAAGACTTTGATGCTAAAAACCCTACAGGCTGTTCTGGTCTGATCTGATAAGTGTCAGCTATTTACGCTACTCACTAAACTAAGCCATAAGTATTTTATCAAAAATCGCCATATCTATAGCAGATATACTATCAAACTCACAAGGCATTATTTTACAGTGATTTATAGCTATTGACCAATTAATTACAAGGTAGTGCCATTATCGTCAGAAAATACTATTTAAGCTGCTTGGTTAGTATAGCTTACTCCTGCATTTCTCTTAGACACTCTCTGGAAGTAGATATCATTTACATTATCTGAGTACTAATTTTAAAATGAATAAGCATAAAAAAACGGCGTGAAACTATTCCACACCGTTTTTAGAAAAATCTATTTTATCGATACCAGCAAACAGTTTCTAAGCGGCTTAACAAAAAAGCTAAGGTCATACCAAATCATGGTATTCCTGAATATCTCAACCACTCGTACTGTTATCGCCAAATTAACGACGTAGACCTAACTGGCTGATTAGAGTAGTGTAACGACCAAGGTCTTTACCTTTTAAATAATCAAGCAGTTTACGACGCGTGTTAACCATACGGATAAGACCGCGGCGGCTATGATGATCTGCTTTGTGTGCTTTAAAGTGATTCTGCAAATCGTTAATACGAGCACTCAGTAAAGCGACTTGAACTTCTGGAGAACCAGTGTCGTTTTCGCCACGTTGGTATTGAGCAATGATTTGTTCGCGATCAGTATTAGTTAGCATAAATATCTCCGGCAATGCTAAGAACTTTAAGACAAGCTACGATATGTAGCCAACTTTAAAGTAATAGAATAAATAAAATAACCTGTGCGTCATTCAGGACAACCCTGCATTACTAGAGTAGACCTAGTGTACGACAAGCTCAGATAACAACCACTTAATATGTTTTGAATCCTACCCCGCATTTAGCTATAGCACTACTTAACTAAAGTAATGGGTTAAATACAGTGCACTATCTAAAACCTAGTTTAAATGTGAGGAAGATTATAACAAAAAACTGCTGAACTAACAGCAGTTTTTGATGACAACATATACTAAAAGCGTAAACACTTACTAATTGCCACCATGTGAGTCTGCTTGTGTCGTATGTCGACCAATTGCGTCATTATCTAAAGGCGCAGTGGTTGCCTCTGCTAAACTAACTGGAGCTTCATCTTGAGGATCTAGCTCTTTATATAGCTCATCAATCTCTTTTTCTTGCGCGTCCATATTGTTCGGTGAATTACTCATATTAGCTCCTGAATTATTTTTTGGACTAATTGTATTTGCACTCATCAATAACACGGCGTGCAAACTATAAAAGTATCGATATCACTTTATTATAAGTAACATATTAGAAACCTACTTGTCTTCTTTCGCACTTTCTAAATTAGCTGCAATACGATCTGCAGCTGCTTCACTACTTTCATTATGGTTGTCTTCAGTCTGACTTTCAAGCGCTGCTTCCGCTGAATCAGAACGTTGTTGTTCAAGTTTAGTATCATTTGGATTAGTATTTGACATAGTATCGTCCTCAGTTATGGTTATAAATGATTTAAATATAGTGATACTGAATAATTATGAGACAGAGACTCTAAGATAGTGCTTTATCTATAGCATCAACAAAGTTGGGAATATCGTCTGGGTTACGCGAAGTAATAAGATTATTATCAACTTGCACTGTTTTATCTACATATTTTGCACCAGCATTTTCTAAATCCGTCTGAAGCGTAGGATAGGCAGTTAGTGTTTTACCTTTAGCAATACCTGTGTTGATCAGCACCCAAGGAGCATGACAAATAACAGCCAATGGTTTATTCGAGTCATTGATGGCATCAATTATTTCATGAGCTTGTTTATTACCTCGAATAGTATCAGCATTCACAGTACCGCCTGGTAGTACCAGTGCATCATAATCATTGGTATTAGATTCGCTTACAAAGATATCAGCAGTGAAAACATCACCTTTATCGACATCCTGATTCATGGCTTGCACTTCCTTTTTATCGTTTGTTGTTATAAGAAGTGTTTTGTAGCCTTTATCTTTTAATTGATTATTAACATCTTCGTACTCTGCTTGCTCAAAGTAATTATGCAGTAAAAAAGCAATGGTTTTCATAGTTTTCCTTTTGTTATCTAGTTAGTTTTTATGGACCAGTATATTTTTATAAATTAATTTTATTATTATTTGGTAGTCAATCATCCTTTGACCTATTTTATTTTTATTGATATGCGTCCTTTTTGCACAAGCCTTTAATTTTAATTATTTATTGTTTTAGCATTTAGCTTTTATAATTATTTTTACTTTTATAATATTTGTCCGTTCTGTTTTTTAACTCAGCATTCCCTATCTGATAAATCTAGCATACAAAAAAAGCAGGTTCCACCATAGGCGAAACCTGCAATAAAATGTGATGATATGTGATTAGTGTAAACTGTTAGTAAGCCAAAAAGGCTTTATCCTGACTTATTTAACAAGAATAAAACTAACGCTGGATAAGTTTTTTAGGCTGTAACCGACCATTTAGACTGACTGCACCTAAACCTAAGAACTGACCCTTTTCATTTATCAAGCGAATATCTACCGGTATTTCATGTATCAACGGCTTCGTATCGGTAGACTGATCGCCATCATCTGTCTCAGAAACAACTTCCTGACCAACAGCCACGTCATCATTGTTTGATGACAGGATATCAACATTATTGGTGATATAATCCCTAATATGGTCTGTCAGTTGTTCAAACACATTTAAACGTTGACCCATATGTATACGAGTACATTGTTCGGTCGTTAGTATCATTTCAGCGTCAATATTGATGCAGGCATCCACTGGCATTAGCTGCTCTTGTCTGCTATCTAGCGATAGTGCTTCTAATTCTGACAAAACAATCGCATTGTCAATGTCAAAATCACCAACTTGCGTACGTCGCAATGCAGTCAGATGTCCCAATGTACCTAGCGCTTTGGCAAGATCTTCACCGAGCACTCGTACATAAGTACCTTTGGTACAAGTCACTGTCAATTGGATTTGCTCATGATCAAGCGCTTTTAAGTCAAGCGCTTTGATCACAATATCTCTCGGTGCCCGCTCTACTTCGATGCCAGCTCGAGCGTATTCATAGAGTTTTTTGCCGTCTTTTTTTAGTGCTGAGTACATGGGTGGTATTTGCTGCTGAGCCCCTGAGAACTGCTGCGCCACAGTCGCTAAAAAATCTTCGTTAAGTTGAGGAATGGGCTCTTGTGCCACAACTTGCCCTTCGGCATCACCAGTGTCAGTTTGGCTACCTAGCAATATAGTCGCCTGATAAGACTTATCAGCATCAAGCTGATAATGACTAAATTTCGTCGCCTCACCCATACAAATAGGTAATAGACCTGTGGCCATAGGATCAAGCGTGCCAGTATGCCCAGCTTTTTTGCTGTCATGCATCGGTGATTTGAACAGATATTTTACTTTTGACACCACTTGCTGTGAAGTCATACCTTTAGGCTTATCTACTAAGATAACACCAGATACTTTCACTTTAGCTTGTGTTTTATCGGCAGGTTTGGCTGATATGGGCATAGTAGGTACTTACTCATCATTCTCATTTTTTTCGGTCTTAGTGACGGCCTGATTAATCAAATCCATCATATAATTACCGCGAGCTGTCACTTCATCATAATGAAAACGCAAGCGCGGTGTCGTACGTGTTTTTAAACTATGGCTTAGTTCAGTACGTAAGAAACCCGCAGCTTTGTTAAGCACTTTAATACTTTCTTCATGATTCGTCTTGGTCATGGCATCATTGAGCTCAGGCTCCATAATGGTGACATAGACGTCGGCATATCCTAAATCCGGGCTAACTTTGACACTAGAGATAGTGACAAAACCAGTCAGGCGAGGATCATTAACTGCATCGCGGATAAGAACAGCAAGCTCACGCTGTATTTGATCGGCTAAGCGTTGTAAACGTTGGTTCATTTTATTACCTTAATTTGATATGGCTTATTTTTATTGATTAGCAGTCTTAATATTTGAATATTCAACAGACCTTAATACATATCTTTTAAAAAACTTAGAGATTAATACTTGTCAAAAAAGGCCTAGCAGGGTGTACCTGTTAGGCCTAAGTAAAGCTTGATAGTGAAGAGGTATTAAGATGCACAGCCCGTTAAGCACGTTGCATGGTTATATACCTCACTATCAGACAATAACGTTAGATAGTACCTGAACGTTAAATAGTACGTGCGAATTCTTGAATTTCAAAGACTTCGATCTTATCACCAGCTTCGACATCGTAACCACGTACCGCTAGGCCACATTCCATACCAGTACGTACTTCATTAACGTCTTCTTTGTAGCGACGTAATGATTGCAACTGACCTGTAAAGATAACCTGATCCTCACGCAATACGCGGATAGGTTTGTTGCGATAAATTGTACCTTCAACCACCATACAACCAGCAGCTGCACCAAACTTACTAGAGCGGAATACTTCACGAACCTCTGCAACGCCAAGGATTTTCTCACGATGTTCAGGAGCTAACATACCACTCATGGCTGATTTCACATCATCGATTAGGCCATAGATAACACTATAGTAGCGAATATCCATGTTAGCCGTATCTGCTTTACGGCGTGCGGTCGCATCTGCACGAACGTTGAAGCCTAATAGTACTGCCTCACTAGACTCTGCAAGCGTGACATCAGACTCAGAGATAGGACCAACACCTGAACTAATCACTCTGACTTTAACTTCATCAGTTGATAGCTCGTTTAGAGCAGCAAGTAATGCTTCAAGCGAACCACGTACATCCGTTTTCAATACGATGTTCAAGAATGACACATCACCTTGTTCCATCTGATCGAACATACTCTCTAAACGCATAGCATTTTGACGTTCAAGTTGACGCTCACGCTCACGGTTGGCTCTAAAGTCAGCCACTTCACGTGCTTTTTTCTCATCAGTTACGACTAAGAACTCACTACCAGCGGCAGGTGTTTCAGGTAAACCTAAGATTTCTACAGGGATAGAAGGACCCGCTGATTTGATACGCTGACCATTCTCATCTGTCAGTGCACGGACCTTACCATAATGTTCACCGGCTAAGATCAAATCACCTTGCTTCAATGTACCTTTTTTCACTAAGACACTGACAACTGGACCACGACCTTTTTCTAGTCTAGATTCAATGACAACACCTTGTGCAGCACCGTCTAATGGTGCTTCTAATTCCATCAGCTCAGCTTGTAAGCTAATAAAATCCAATAGTTCATCAATACCTTCGCCTGTTTTGGCTGAGATACGTGCCATTGGTGTATCACCACCCCATTCTTCTGATACCACTTCTTTTGTGGTCAACTCATTAAGAACACGGTCAGGATCAGCACTTGGCTTATCCATTTTGTTGATAGCGACGATAATTGGCGTACCAGCAGCGCGAGCATGATCAATCGCTTCTGCTGTTTGTGGCATCATACCATCATCAGCTGCCACTACTAGTACAACGATATCCGTTGCCTGAGCGCCACGTGAACGCATCGCGCTAAATGCTGCGTGACCTGGAGTATCTAGGAATGTAATGACACCACGTTCCGTTTTAACATGGTAAGCACCAATATGCTGAGTAATACCACCCGCTTCACCAGTTGCTACTTTTGTTTCACGAATTTTATCCAGTAATGATGTTTTACCATGATCGACGTGACCCATAATAGTCACGACTGGTGGACGTGTTTGCACATTGCTGCTGCGCTCATCGACCGCATCTTGCAAGTCATCTTCAACTTTTGTATCACTGACAGGTACTGGGTTGTGACCCATTTCTTCAACCAGCAAACTTGCTGTCGCTTGATCAATGGTGTCTGACTCGCGTGCTATCTCACCCATTTTCATCAGTAATTTAGTCACTTCTCGGGCTTTGACTGCCATACGCTGAGCAAGATCTGCTACAGTGATATGCTCACTAATCTCAACGTCATAAACGATTTTCTCAACCGGTTTTTCAAATTTATGCTGCCCTGATTGACTTGAACGCAATCCATTTTTACGGTTTTTAAATTCACGCTCATCTTGGTTCTTGCGACGACGACCACGTGCACCAGTGCTGTTTGCACCACGCTTGATTTCACGACGCTCTTTTTCGAATGACTCTTCTAGTGCATCACCGACCAAACCTTCTGCCAACGGTTCATCTTTGCGAACTTCAGTAACAGGCTCACGATCTGTATATTTACCAGCCATTTTACGCATTTGCTCAAGTGTACGCTTCTGTGCTTCTTCAGCCTGCACACGACGTGTTTCAGTCTCGATTTCGCGTAGACGAGCTTCTTCTTTTTCACGAGCCTCACGAGCTTTACGCTCAGTTGCCGTTTCAACTTTTGGTTTGGTTGCAGCGACTTTTTTCTTCGGTTGGTCTTTAGGCTTGACTTCAACAGCTGCCTTGCCACCTTTTTTCACAACGACTGACGTTGAGATATCGTCATTTCTATCGTCTGATTTTTTGCCAGAACCCAAACTTGCACGCATCGCAGCTAAGGTCGCCGCTTGACGTTCTTCTGCCTTTTTCTTAGTAGCAGCACGCTCTTCAGCGTCTTTAGCAGCACGTTCCTGCGACTCAATCATCGCTTGCTCACGCGCAGCCAATTCTTCAGCCATTTTTTCAGGATCAGGCTTTTCAAAGACCTTCTTTTTACGTACTTCAACATTAACGCTCTTAGATTTACCTGAAGAGCCAGTCACACGAGCAGTGCTAGTCGTTTTAGACTTAAGACTAATACGACGCTTTTCTTGCTGACCATGACTTTGCTTTAAATACGTCACCAACTTCTCTTGCTCAACTTCTGAGACTAGGTCATCCTCTGCACGAGCAGGTAGTCCAGCATCTACCAGTTGCTGTTTTACAGCACTTGTAGTTTTGCCTACCATATCTGCCAGTTCTTTGACGGTCTTATCTGCCATTTATTATCACCTACTGTCTATTATTTGCTATATGTTCAATTCAGTTGTTGGCTACAAATGATTGGGTTAAGGCTGGTATTTGTATTACATTCATACCAGCACTTTATATCGATAGCATATCACCAAAAGACAGCGATATGCAGTTACCGCTTATTCATTGAACCAAGATTCCCGAGCTTTCATGATGAGTTTTCCTGCGGTTTCAGAGTCTAAACCTTCGATATCTTCTAGATCGAAGACTGCTTGTTCTGCCAAATCATCAACGGTAATAATATCTTTCTGTGCCATTTTATAAGCCCAGCTGACTGTCATACCTTCAAGATCTTGTAGCTCTTGACTTGGCTCTTTCATGTTCTGTTGTTTGACTAGCTCATCAGCAATGACTACTTCTTTAGCACGCTCTTGAATCATCTCAATCGCTTCATCGTCTAGACCTTCGATGTCATAAAAAGTTTCAACTGGTACGTAAGCCACTTCTTCGATACTGGTGAAACCAATATCGACAAGCGCTTGAGCTAAGTCTTTATCCACCTCTAAACGTTCATAGAATAGTTCAATAAACGCTTTAGATTCGTTTTGTTGACGCTGCTGATACTCTTCTTCTAGCATCATATTAAGCTTGTAGCCTGTTAGTTCAGAGGCTAAACGTACGTTCTGGCCTTGTGAGCCAATAGCACGTGCTAATTGGTCATTGGTACTAAAGATGATATCAGCAGTCTGAGTATCTTCATCTAAAATAATACTACTAACGTCAGCTGGCTCTAGAGAACTGATGATAAATTGGGCTGGATCGTCTGACCAAACCACGACATCGATACGCTCACCATCAAGCTCTTGTTGTACTGCCTGGATACGAGTACCACGCATGCCGATACAAGCACCGACTGGATCAATACGATGATCATTGGTCTTAACTGCTATTTTAGCACGAGTACCTGGTAAGCGCGCGACATTGCGAATCTCAATAATTTGTTCAGCGATCTCAGGTACTTCTTTTTGCATCAATGCCGATAGCATTTCAGGATGAGTACGAGAGAGTAGTAACTGGGCGCCGCGGTTTTCACGGTTTACATGATATAGGATGGCATTAATACGTGACTTTGCACGTAGCTGCTCACGCGGAAGCATTTGATCACGTGACAAGTAACCTTCGGCATTGTCACCCAAATCGATAATATAACCATCACGTGTTTGTTTTTTGACTTCGCCATACATCATTTCACCAATGCGTGGCTCAAAAGCATCAGCAACAAGCGCTCGCTCAGCTTCACGAATCTTTTGGATAATGACCTGTTTGGCTTGCGTGGCAGCAATACGACCGAACTCAATCGATTCGATCTGCTCTTCTTTTACATCACCAATTGACCACTCTTCTTGGTCCAGATCAGTAATCGCTAGCTGGCAAGCAGGCATCTCATGGTCTTCATCTGCAACCACGGTCCAGTAACGATAAGTATCGTAATCGCCAGTTGCACGATCAATAGCTACCCGTACGGCCACTTCTGGCTGTTCGGTGTATACTTTTTTCTTGGTAGATACCACTAGAGCGTCTTCTATGGCTTCAAAGATATCTTCAGGATTTAAGCCCTTTTCATTACTGACAGTTTCTACTACCGTTAAGATTTCACGACTCATGCTATACCTGTCCTATCATTTTTTAATTGACTTAAATTTTATAATTTGAGTATTAATATTATATGTCCACCGTAAGATTTACGCTGTATGGATATTTAAATCTCGATTTGTTATAAGCTGCCGGTGACATCAAACTAAACATATTTATAAAGTAAACGTTCTAATCTGTTAAGCATCTTCATAAATTAAATTAGCTTTATCTATGTTACTCAATGCAATCTCAAACTGCTCACTATCAGCGGCCGTCAACTGTAAAGAAGTTTCATTAATACTGTCTAGAGTACCTGTCACTTTACGACGTTTTTGGTCACCATTACCAATAGCTTGTATCAAACGTAAGCTAACTGTCTGACCGACATACCCATGCATCTGCTCATCTGAGAAGAAAGCACGATCAAACCCTGGTGAAGACACTTCTAAAATATACTCACCAGCAATTGGATCATGTACTTCAAGAATGCCACTTACTTGATGATTTACTGCAGCACAGTCTTCAATGGTTACCTGCTTATCTTGAGCTTGCTCTTCTGGCAACGCTTCAATATAAATGCGTAGCAAAGAACGGCGTCCCTGTGGCGCAAATTCTATACCCCATAGCGCCACATCACAAGCGGCGACTGCAGGGGCAATAATATTAGTCAGTTCTGCAACTTTGGTCGAAAGCTTCATAATCTATTTATATCTTCCTATTCACGTATCTATCGTACTTAATAAACCGTATTGAATTTGTCTGTTATCTCTTATTTGTATTTGGTGTAAACCGTCATGTAGTGGATGACACCATCATAATATTGTTTAATATCACAAGTGTACTATTATGTATCTCATTTATTTATATAAGTTTAAAAATATCAAGCTCAGCCGGATAATGCTTTTATTATTCATAAAGCAGTACTATCAATAAAAGAATAAGGAATAAGAGATAGTATGCTTAGGAAACATCACTCTATGAATGCTGAGTAACGACAAGCTACAATAAATGGCAGCGTACTCTATAGAACTAGAGCTTAACATAAGTAGGATAGCGCGCGCGATAACACTGATAGTCAGATACAAAAAAACCCACAAGCATAATGGTGGGCTAATAGTTACTGACAAATTTAGTGTACAAAACATCAGTATAAAAAGTGGTAGCGGGGGCTGGATTTGAACCAACGACCTTCGGGTTATGAGCCCGACGAGCTACCAGACTGCTCCACCCCGCATCAATCTAGAACGCACATTCTATAGAGGTTTCATATAAGTGTCAATGTTTATTTTAAAATAAATTCAAATAAAGCAATCGATAACTATAAAACAAAACCTTACGCTGTGCTGCGTATTAAAAATTGGTGCGATTGGGGGGACTTGAACCCCCACAGCTTGCGCCACCACCCCCTCAAGATGGCGTGTCTACCAATTCCACCACAATCGCATTTTTACTACTGTGTTTTCAATATCTCATCTACTGTAATAGATGCTTAAGGTAGGCACCGATAGATAAAGACTCGTAAAAACAGAAAAGCATTGTAAATCTAACGTATCAAAATAGCAAGAGCTACACGCTCAAAAGATATTTAATGAGAATCTTGAGTCAATGGGCGCGGTGTCTGTGGTGCTGAAACTGGCGCATCTAAACGAAACTGATCTTCGGCTTGCTTACGTGCATGCACAGCTAACGTCATACTAGTGATAAAAAATATCACTGTTAAAACAGCGGTCGCACGCGTTAAAAAGTTGGCAGTTCCTGCCGCACCAAACACCGTACCTGATGAGCCAGCACCAAAAGAAGCTCCAGCATCTGCCCCTTTGCCATGCTGTATCAAAATCAAGCCGATCATAGCAATCGCCACGATAATATGCAGGGCTAATATAAACGTAAACATGGTGGCCTCTTTTGCCGCGTAATGACGACGGATAACGGAAAAATAAATCTTAAGTTTAATAAAAATAACAATCAGCGTGTCATGACGCTAAATCGATTATATAAATAAGGCGCATTGTACACGATTGCAAGGGTACTGTTAAACCTACTTTTTTAACTCAGTATTAGCTTAGCTAAAAGCTTTGGCAATCGCTATAAAACTCTCTGCTTTTAATGAGGCGCCACCAACTAATGCACCATCAATCATTGAGTCTAAAGCAAAACTATCCGCATTATCAGCATTGACACTACCGCCATATAAAACCGTCATTTCTTCCAAGTTGTCAGCAAAGCCTGCAACCGTTTGTTTTATATGTTGATGGGTTTTACTAACCTCATCCACAGTAGGTACTTTACCAGTACCAATCGCCCAAACGGGCTCATAAGCAATGATTAGACGCTCTGCTAATGAAACGGCAATATCTGGTTGTTGATCCAGTAAATCTTTAATGACTGATAGCTGAGTATCAATGACGTCAAGCGTTTGTTTCGCATCATACTGTGTCTGAGTTTCACCAATACAAAATACTACACCCAAGTTTTGTGTGAATGCGTGAGTCATTTTTTGCAATAAGCATTCTTGAGATTCTTGATGATACTGACGGCGCTCAGAGTGACCAAGTATCGTCCATGTTGCACCAGCGTCAAACACTTGTTGTGCGGAGCAATCACCAGTATATGCACCGGTAGTTGCACTATGAGCACTAATATCTTGTGCGCTACACAGCACAGACGTATCTTTCAAACGAGCACTAACTGCTGCCAAATGAATATCGCTTGGTGCCACCATTAAGTTGCAGCAATTGCTTGAAAATTTTGTATCAGCATATATCGTCGTCAACAAATCCTCTAATAATGTATCGACATCGCGACTTGTTGCTGGATTCTGTTTCCAATTACCTATTACCCAAGCTTGCATACTCATCTACCTTGTCTCATGTATTCCTGCCAATTCGGCTAATGTGCGTGGCAGTATAACAAATAATTCTCAAGTGCTATAGTATCCTAACGCCACCAAAAAATAGACTTTTAAAATACAAGGGCAACTGACATTATTATAAGCTGTAACTGTTTACCTGTTGGCTACTTAATGGTCTATATAACTTTTTGCAACTAGTGTGTTAAACATTCATAGATAGTCATTATCAGTATTACTGGTCAAATGTTCAACATGTCCTAAACTAAAGCTCTATAATAAGGTCTTCACCTAAAACATTGTCAGTAATCTAGCACACTAAATCAACGGTAACATAGGCTATTAGAAGCAACTATTTATTAAACCTCCTGTAAAGGCATTTTTTATTTATAGTTAAAGGAAATCTAAGGCTCGTCCCCAAAAGGGTGCAAGGCCGCCGACTATAATTCCTATAAGTAGTACGTTTAGTGATAGGGATGGATATCGCTGTAGCAGTGCTCTGACTATACTTTCATTAGTAACAGCACAAAGACTATCGATGATTGATAAAATATGTCTATTAAAGACTATAAATAGTATATAGTTTTCAAAAAAATAAAGCATACTTAGTATTAAGGAGAGGTCGTAATGTCTATCACATCTAACAAATATGGCGGTTTAGCCCATCAGCTCATCAGTGATGGTATCGTTAGCGAAGCGAACATGAAAGTCGCGCAGACTGAGTCACAGCAGCAGCAAATAGGCTTAGTACCTTACCTAGTAGATAATAAATTGGCTGATGCCTATCATCTTGCTAAGATGCTGTCACAAGCTTTTGGTGATCCTCTCTTTGATCTTGATGTTTTAAATACTGATGTCGTTCCAAAAGACTTGGTGGATGAAAAAATTGTTCGTAAATTTAATGCCTTGCCATTATTTAAACGAGGGCAACGTTTATTTGTTGCACTCAGCGACCCCACTCGTGTCGATGCAATTGATGCCATTGCCTTTAATTCTCGTCTATCTATTGAAACCATCGTCGTCGAAGAAGATAAGCTAAAAAAACGTATTGAAAGCCTATATGCCGATGCGATGCAAGATTTTGACAGTTTCTCAGATGGCGACTTGAACATTGGGTTTGAAGAGGGTGAAGAAGATGAGGACAGTGATGGTGAAACCAAACTAACCGATAACGTTGACGAAGCACCCGTTGTAAAGTTTGTTAATAAAATGTTGGTTGATGCTATTCGCATGGGGGCTTCTGACTTACATTTTGAACCGTATGAAAAAACGTATCGAGTAAGGTTTCGTGTCGATGGTGTGATGCAAAAAATGGCCAGTCCTCCAGTACAGCTAGCGGGGAAAATTGCTGCGCGCTTAAAAGTCATGTCACAAATGGACATTTCAGAACGCCGTATACCGCAGGATGGACGTATTAAACTTAAGCTCTCTAAAAACAAAGCGATTGATTTTCGGGTAAACTCATTACCAACCTTATTTGGTGAAAAAATCGTCCTACGTATTTTGGATCCTTCATCAGCCATGCTTGGCATTGAAGCATTGGGTTATGAACCGGATCAGAAAGAAATGTTCTTGGAAGCATTGCATAAACCTCAAGGAATGTTACTGATTACTGGACCGACTGGTTCTGGTAAAACAGTATCACTCTATACAGGTATTAATATCTTAAATACTGGAGAAACCAATATTTCAACCGCTGAAGACCCGGTCGAAATTAACCTAGAAGGCATCAATCAGGTCAATGTTAACCCCAAGGTAGGCCTCACCTTTGCCAATGCCCTTAAGTCTTTTTTACGTCAAGATCCCGATATTGTGATGGTTGGTGAGATTCGAGATCTTGAAACTGCTGAAATTGCGATTAAGGCAGCACAAACAGGCCATATGGTACTGTCAACCTTACACACCAATTCAGCCCCTGAAACGCTGACACGTTTACGTAATATGGGTGTGGCTTCTTTTAACATCGCAACCTCAGTCAATTTAGTCATTGCCCAACGTTTGGCACGTCGTTTGTGTAAAAACTGTAAAAAACCTATTAATATTCCTCGACAAAGCCTACTTGAACTTGGCTTTACTGAAGTCGATTTAGATGATCCAGACAACGTTATTTATGAGCCCGTAGGTTGTAATGAATGCCGTGAAGGTTACAAAGGTCGTGTGGGTGTCTATGAAGTAATGAAAGTGAGTCCAGATATTTCACGAATTATTATGGAAGATGGTAATGCGATAGATATCAAGGATGCAGCCATCAAGAATGGCTTCCGAGACTTACGCCGCTCTGGTATTTTAAAGGTGTTACAAGGCGTCACTAGTATTCAAGAAATGATGCGTGTGACCTCTGAGTAACCATTCTTAAAAGAGTACCAACACCGTTATTTTTCATAGCTATTCACTAAATATTTATATTTTTATAAACCAGCAATATTTCGTACTAGATATACTTAAATATAAAACAGATATATACTGGCTTTTTACGTTAAAATAAAGTATGCCGCTTTGCAATAATGAGTCAGGCATCGTTATACATCTTTGCAAGATCTATATTAGACAATATTTGAGGGTAGTAACATGGCAAAAGCGAAGACCGACATGCTGTTAGACTTTGTCTACGACGGGGTAAACCGACGCGGACAAAAAGTAAAAGGAGAAACCACCAGTCGCAGTTTAGAGCTAGCAAAAGCGACTTTGCGTAAACAAGGTATTTCTGTCAAAGGCATTAAGAAAAAGCCCAAGCCCCTCTACACCTTCAAAAAACCTATTAAACCCATCGATATTGCTATTTTTGCTCGGCAGCTAGCAACGATGATGAAAGCAGGTGTGCCGCTGACACAATCTTTTGAGATTGTCGCCGATTCACTTGACAATCCTAGTATGAAAGACTTGGTCTTGCAAATAAAATCAGATATCGAAGCAGGTGGCACCTTTGCTTCTGCCTTACGCAACCATCCACGCTACTTTGATGATCTTTTTTGCTCCCTTGTCGATTCTGGTGAGCAATCAGGTTCTCTTGAAACCATGCTTGAAAGGGTGGCAACTTACAAAGAAAAAAGTGAGCTGTTAAAGGCTAAGATTAAAAAAGCCATGAAGTATCCGATTGCGGTAATTGTAGTCGCTATTATTGTTACCATTATTCTTTTGGTTAAAGTTGTACCTGTGTTTTCCGGATTATTTGAATCTTTTGGCGCAGAACTACCAGCCTTTACCCAAATGGTGGTAGGTATGTCAGAATGGATGCAGGAATGGTGGTTTATACTTATCATTCTTATTGGCGGTGCCATCATTGGTTTCTCAGAAGCTAAGAAAAAATCTAAAAAATTCCGTGATTTTTTAGATCGCGCCACATTGAAAGCACCAATATTTGGCAATATTGCTTATCAAGCGATTATCGCTCGTTTTGCTCGTACGTTATCGACTACTTTTGCCGCTGGTGTACCCCTTATTGATGCGCTTGACTCTACTGCTGGCGCTACCAACAATGTTGTGTTTTATAACGCCACTCAACAAATTAAAAATGACGTCTCCACTGGTCAGCAATTGCAATTCTCCATACGCTCAACCAACCTTTTCCCAAGTCTAGCCATTCAAATGGTCGGTATCGGTGAAGAGTCTGGTAGCTTAGAAGATATGCTGGACAAAGTGGCTGTTTATTATGAAAACGAAGTGGATAATGCTGTAGATGGACTGACCAGTTTAATGGAGCCCTTAATCATGTCAGTATTAGGAGTATTAATTGGTGGTTTAGTCATTGCCATGTACTTACCAATTTTCCAAATGGGCGCTGTGGTAGGTTAAAAGCGAATTCAAGGACTGCTATTTCATGCAATTTATACAGTTACTGCAAGACAATACGACTATGGCTTTAGTCGTATTTGGGCTATTAGGTCTTTGTGTTGGCAGCTTTTTAAACGTGGTGATTCACCGTACACCACTCATGATGATCTATAGTTGGCGACAAGAATGTAGCCAGTTTATGTCTGAACAAGTAGACATGCCGCAAGAACATACTCAGCCCTTAACCACTATCGTCGCTGCTGACCAGCCTATCACTTTGAGTCGACCTGCCTCACGTTGTCCTCATTGTGCTCATAAAATAAAGTGGTATGAAAACATACCCCTAATAAGTTGGTTAGTATTACGTGGACGTTGCTCAGACTGTAAAGCAGCTATTGGCCTACGTTATCCTATCGTTGAACTGGTCACTGCGCTACTATCAATACTCGTCATTTATCAATTTGGAGTTAATGCCGCTGGGTTGTCAGCGTTGATTTTAGTATGGACGCTTATTGCGTTAACAGGCATTGATTTTGATACTCAGCTACTACCCGACCGCCTAACGTTTCCACTAGCAGGTTTGGGGTTAGCAGTGAACTCACAAAGCTGGTTTGTCTCGCCAACACAGTCAATTTGGGGACTGCTGCTTGGGTTTTTATCATTATGGATAGTGGTGAAGGTGTTTTATCTTATTACGAAGAAACACGGTATGGGGCAGGGAGATTTTAAGTTGTTAGCTGTACTGGGTGCTTGGCTTGGACCCATGATGCTGCCATTGATTATTCTATTGTCATCATTGCTAGGGTCAGTGGTTGGGATTATCCTAATGAGACAGCAGGGTGAGAGTAAGCCTTTCGCCTTTGGCCCTTACATTGCGATTGCGGGTATCATTGCTTTGTTGTATGGCTCAGAAATCGTCAACTGGTACCTAGGCATGTATCCTTAACCATGTACTCTTAACTAAGTTATTGCTACAAACCGTCAGTTTTCTATTTATAACCATCTTTATTATATTAACCAAATTAACCAAATAAGTCATTATTATGTCCACACACACGATTGCCTCTTCATCTTATTCACACCTACCACAAAGCCAAAAAACCAACAGAAAGGCCTTAGTAGTTGGTTTGACGGGTGGTATCGGAAGTGGCAAGTCTGCTGCTAGCGCTTGGTTTTCTGAACAAGGTATTGATATTATTGATGCCGATGTAATTGCCCATGACATTGTTGCCAAAGGCAGCTCAACCCTACAAAAAATCCAAAAGAAGTTCGGGGACTGGGTGTTGAATGGTGATGGAACGATGGATCGAGCTGCCGTAAGAACGCACGTATTCACCTATCCTGAAGCATTGATTGAGTTAGAGTCAATCACTCATCCAGCGATACGTGAAACAGCCAAAGCCCAGTTGGCAGCTAGCACCTCACCTTATGTGGTTTTATCAGCACCCCTACTCATCGAAGCTGCCGAGGCAGGGCTCGCTAATCTATGCCAACGCATTTTAGTGATGGATGCTACCGAAGACACACAGCTGTTACGTGCCAGTCAGCGTGATGAGCAAAGTGTACAAAAAATTAAAGCCATTATGGTTAACCAACTGAGCCGCGAAGAGCGTAATCGTCATGCTGATGATGTGGTGTTAAACGAAAGTGACCTTGCGGCTCTATATTCACAGCTAGAGCCCTTACATCAAGAGTATCTTATACTGGCCCAGCAGCTAAAGTTCGCTGCCGATTGACTTCGTATAACGCCATACCAGTAGCAACACTCACATTTAGGCTTTGCAAGTTGCCATGCTCGTTGCCAGACATTGGAATATAAACCAGCTCATCACAGCTCTCCATTGTCAGGCGGCGCATCCCTTCTCCTTCTGAACCCATAATGACTGCCGTCTTACCAGTTAGGTCTGCAGCATGTATCGGTTTCGCATCTGCATTTAAAGCCGTGCCAAACACGAACACACCTGCGCTTTTGATTTGTGACAGCGTGCGTGCCAGATTGGTGACATTAATGATAGGCATCATCTCCGCAGCACCTACTGATACTTTGGCCACGGTCGGTGTCAAGCTAGCAGCATGATGCTTTGGACATACCACTGCATCCACACCCATCGCTACGGCAGTACGCAAGCAAGCACCAAAATTATGTGCGTCTGTAATTTGATCTAAGACTAATAACAAGCACTGCTCACGTCCAACAATAGTATCAAGCAAACCTTCGCTAGCGAAGCCTAGTGGACGAGCATTTAGTACCACGCCTTGGTGTTGTGGACTACCACACAATTGCGTCAGCTTGTCTTTTTGCGTCGGTTGGATGCTGATACCATTATCTTTTGCCGCTGCCATTATCGCTTGTACATGACTGTCAGTCTCTCGCCCTTGCTGTACAAATAAGCTAAGTCCATCGAGCGGGCGATATTCGAGCAAAGCATCAATCGCATGAATACCATAGAAATAAATAGGTTTTGCCATAATAGGCCTACTGATTATTAAGTGGTTGTTTATAAGATAGTTAACGCCTGATGCGATAAAACAAAAAAAATCAATTAGAGATATAATTGTAGCAAGGCATTGGGGTTAAAAGGGTTAAAGCATTAAAAAAAGAAATAAACAATACCCATCAGATATCGTTTATTTCTTTTGGGTGATTAGCAAATAGCGTGTTAAGAGCACTAAGCTCAACCAACTGTCTTACCAACCAAATTAGCCTTCTAAGTGACAAACATATTGCACAATTTCTTCTGTTCGTAAATTAAAACCACTATTACCCTCAACGACAAATGATTGACCTGCACGGTAGTAGCTGAACTCTTCTTCACCATTGGTTTTGACTTCGCATTCGCCGCTAGTGATTTCGATACGTTCGGAGGTATTAGTGCTAAAGTGATAGTGCTCGACCAAATTATCACAAGGTAAAATCACACCCAATGTCTTATGTCGACCATCTTCGAACATAATAGTATGGCTAGAACAACGACCATCATACGATACCGTTGCTTGGGCATTAACTGTTACGTTAGTAAATTGCGCCGCTGTCATAGTGGCTTCCTTATCAAATAATTATTGCAAAACTAAAAAATAAGTAACTGAGTTAAGTATAACTAAAATGTATATCCTTGGAAGTATGCACTCTAGTTTCTACCTTTTTGAAGTTCGAACCTATACTCTAACTATAGGAACAGACTTTACAAAGACGAATTGGCCTAATGACCGACCTGCCTGACGCTAGCACTATACTTGCTTCATTTGAAGGTATTGTGACTCATTGTCAGGTAACATAAAGCATAAAACTTAATAGTAAGAGTTTATCATTATGTGAGATTATGCTACCACATTATATCTATAAAGTTTGTTAAAGCGATTAGGAAAATTTTGGCTGATAGCTAGTTTTAAACTTCTTGACTGCTAATTTTTTGATGATAATGGCTGGTTTCTATTTGGCTAACTTATTCAATTTATGGTTAATATTAGCCATGCTATGATGAAGATTAACCACTAGTTTTTATAAATTTTATGATGATATCTCTTTCTAAATTTATTGTATTCACTACCATTAAGATTTGTATTTAGCTGCATTTAACACCATAATATTTGCCGACCACCTTGGTAATATTAACCAAATAGTTTTTTCTTATTCATCCGATTTTAGATATAACTGTCCAGCTTTATAGGTCAGTTTTATTGTCTATCATGAGAGGCGTTGATGCTAGTATCATTAACTTTACATCAGTTTGCGTTGATTGCTCAGCACGAGCTAAGTATGGCTGAGGGCTTCAATGTCATCACTGGTGAGACAGGTGCGGGCAAGTCGCTATTATTGGATGCATTATCGTTATGCGTAGGCGAGCGGGCCGACAGCGCAATGGTCAGACATGGTGCTGCACATGCAGATATTTATGCGCAATTTGATGTAGTAAACAATACCGTCATTGCTGATTGGTTCGCTAAAAATGATAGAGCGCTAGAAGAGCCAGAAGTATTGATTCGCCGTCAGCTTAGTAATAACGGTCGCTCAAAAGCATGGTTAAATGGGTCGCCAGTCAGCCTGGCTGAGCTAAAGACATTGGGTGCGTTACTCGTCAATATCCATAGTCAACATGCTCAGCAAGCCTTACTCAAACCACAATTCGTCGTGCAATGGCTCGATGAAATGGCGCAAGTCACTCCATTAGCAGCACAAACTACCAGTAGCTATCAGCATTATCAAACGCTCAAGCGCCGTGCTGATGACATAGCCAGTCGTGAAGCCCAGCGCCAAGATCGCATTGAGCTGTTACAAAGCCAACTCGCCGATATCGCACCGTTATTAGAAGTTGATTACGCGGAAATTGAAGCAGAGCACGAAGAACTGTCTAATATAGAATCGTTGATGCAAGAGGCCAGTCATGGCTTACATCTACTCGATAATGATACCGATGAGCCGGATGTCATGACCTTATTAGGACAAGCAATCAAACTCTGCGACAATCAAGTGGGCGTGAGCCAGACCTTTGAACAAGCGTCTGAACAGCTGCATTTAGCACAACAGCAAATCACTGAAGTGACAGGATTACTATCAGACTACGCTGAGCAGCAGCTACCTGATCCTGAACGCTTACAGACATTAGACAGTCTTATCAGCTTGGGTCATCGCCTATCCCGTAAGCATAGCCTCCCAGCTAGCGATTTAATCGATGAAGCAAAAGACTGGCAAGCGCAATTGGAGCAGTTAGAAAATGAACCTAGCAGCGATGTCATGGCTATCCAAATTGAGCAAGCTTGGCAAGAATATTTAACGCTAGCCACTAAGCTAAATAAAGAACGCTCAAAAGCAGCGCCCGTCATCACTAAACAGCTAATAAAACAACTACAACCGCTTGCGCTACCCAATGCTCGCTGCGAGTTTGTCTTTACCGAAAAATCAGATCCTAGCCAATATAATGCCCAAGGCTGCTTTGATATTGACTTGTTATTTAGCGCCAATGTCGGTATGCCGATGCAGCCGCTACACAAAATTGCGTCAGGTGGCGAGCTGTCGCGGATGGCACTGGTCATGCAAGTACTACAAGCCACCAATGCGGACAATAACGCGGCCAAGCCAATGCTGGTATTTGATGAAGTCGATGTCGGTATCAGTGGTGGCACCGCGCAAGTGGTTGGCGAGCTGTTACGCGAGCTGGGCCGTACGCAACAGTTATTGGCCATCACCCATCAAGCACAAGTAGCCGCGCAAGCACATCAACATATATTGGTACAAAAGCATCATAATGAACAAACCCAAAGTGAGCTGCTGATTTTGACAGACAACGCCCAAGTCGATGAGCTGGCACGTATGTCGGGCGGTGTGACCATCACTGATGTTACCCGTGACCATGCCCGCAGCTTATTAACAGATGTGAAGTAACAGGTGGTGGCTCGTCACTAATATTATTAGTATCACTCACTAACGTCTCATAATGGCTAAATATTTGCTTTAGTTGATTTTTTGCTCGCTATCGCCATATAGTGGTCTTTCACCTTTATCGTTAGGTTTCATTTGTTTCTATGTCTAAAGCCAATTTGACTCACCATTTCTTAATCGCAGCGCCAGAGTTGTCAGACCCAAGGTTTGAGCAGGCGCTAATCTATATTTGTCGTCATGATAAGCATGGTGCACTCGGTCTGATGGTCAATCGTCCGTTGGAACAATCACGAGTGGGTAAGCTGTTGGAAGACCTCAGTATTGAAGTCACTAACCCTCAAGTGATGGAAGATGTGGCGTTAGAAGGTGGACCTATGTACCCGGAAGTTGGCTTTGTTTTGCATACAGGTCAGCCAGAATGGGCGTCTTCTTTTGCGATATCAGAAAACGTCTGCATTACTACCAGTCAAGATATTCTGAAACGTATCGCCGCAGGTCAAGGCGTCGGTCACTATCAGCTGTGCTTGGGTCATGCCAGTTGGGGTAAGAAGCAGTTAGAGCAAGAATTGAATAATGGCGATTGGTTGGTTTGCCCTGCTGACTTAAATTTATTATTCAATACGCCATTTGAAGAGCGCTGGCAAATAGCCGCTGATAAAATCGGGATCAATTTTGACTACCTAAGCAGTGATATCGGTCACGCTTAACCTCATATATTCTATAAACGTAGAAATAAAAAACCCAAATAGGATACATCCGTTACTATGGCAGATAGCACCCTTATAACAGATAGCATCAATTCAATAGAGACTGAGACGGGCATTGCTGAAGCGACCGTTAAGCCGCACCTTGTTTTAGCCTTAGACTATGGCGTCAAAAAAATGGGCATGGCACTTGGCAATACCATTACCGAGACAGCGCGTGCCTTTGATATTTTAGCGATGAATAATGGTCAACCAGATTGGGACAATCTACTGGGTATTGTCAAAGTGTGGGGGGTCTCAAAAGTGGTCGTCGGTCTACCACTTAATATGGATGGTAGCAGCTCAATGTTGTCTAAGCGCGCGCACAAATTCGCCCGTCGTCTAGCGCACAGAGTCATGGAACAGCACCTGCCAGTAGTCGTCACACTCTGTGATGAGCGCTTAACCTCAGTTGCCGCGCGTGAAATAGCGTGGGAAAATGGCTGGATTCAACATGAGCGCGACCCGATTGATGATATCTCTGCCTGTATCCTAATGTCGACGTATTTTGCTGATCCAACTAGCAGTATCGCCATTGATGCAATCAAAGCCGATTAGCTTAACAATTATCAGTTTAGCTAAGCAATCAGTTTGGCTAAGCAATCAGCTTGCTACTCGAATACTGCCCATTTCTGCTATATAGTTAATCCAATTTGAAAGCGTTACAAGGAAACCGAGCGTAGATGTATATATAATACTTCAAGTGAGGTTAACGCTGTAACTCTTTTATAGTGGATTGACTATATCATCTAAACGGATAAATGACTGATTATTATGACTATTGTTTCAGACCAATCCACGCAAAATAAATCGCAACATGGTTTTGCTCCGCTTGCCATCGCTCGCATCAAAGGCGCACAACGAGCAAACCAAATAGCGATTTATCTCATTTATGCTGCTATCTTTGCGTTTATGGTCTTTGGCACCATTGCTAGTATTAAAGCCTTTCATGACAATCAATTGCTTTATCAGTTATTTTATAACCTGCCCTATGCTTTGGTTGCGCTCACGATTCCTATTACCCTGTATGATGCTCTAGTCGTTTATCGCTATCGCTTAAACCAGCCGTCGATGATTGCTATGAGTATCGGTGTATCGACCATCATATTGATTGGTGGGTTATTATTCGCTGACACTGCATGGTTGGGGTTGTCCTGTTGGTTGGGTGTGGCTTTTTTATTCAAAGTGAGTTTCAAGCGGTTTTTTAACTTTTTAGAAGTGGCTGACTTGCCTGATACTGATGAAGCGCTAGAGACAGACGAAGTGCTAGAGACAGATAGTGTAGAAAACTCAGAAAGTACGTCCTGACTCCTGACAGGCGCGTAAACAAATTATCCATTATTAAATTTTTAGATTAATTAAGTATAATTATGACAACTTCAACAACAGATACCTCTATTAACCATCATCTAGACACGCAAGGGCTTATTTGCCCTGAGCCTGTGATGATGCTACATCGAGTCATACGCAAAGCAGACAGTGGCGAGGTGATCGAAATACTAGCCACCGACCCTGCTACGACACGCGATATCCCTAATTTCTGTCGTCATCTAGGTCATGAACTGTTGACTCAAGAAACGCTCGCGGAAAATGTGAATTTAAATGTCGATCCTGATGAAATAACCATTGATAGCGATAATACCGCACCTATGAGTGTGACGCTTTATCGCTATCTGGTTAAGAAAAAAAGTGCTTAAATGTACTCGATTGACCACAGTAAAGCATTGATCACAGCAGAACATTGACAGCGCAATAAACAATATAAAGATATCTTTGCACTCTAAGCAAAGTATCTTTCACAAAAGGTAGGCTATTACGTGTTACAAACAGAAAAGCAGTATGTACAGTGGCAAGAAAACGAGACTCTACATAATGCTGTTTGGTTGTCTGAAAGCAATCATATGCCACCTGCGCGCATTGTGTTGGTCGATGATACAACGACCGCAGATGATGCTTACCGCTTAGCTTGCGAGGGTACATCACTGCTATGGCGCGGTGACTTTCATAATGCACGCCAGTTATTACAGGCGCTCGGTCGCCGTATAGATCGTACGAACGAACGCTCTGAGCTACGTAAAATGAAAAAAGCTGCAAATAAACCTAATGCGGCAAGTGTTCAAGGCATTCCCAACTTATTTCATCAGCAGCGCCAACTGCAAGCCCAGCGCTCACGTATATTGAGCCGCCTGCTACTAGAGCTCGATGCCAATTATGTCAGCCAACTACGCCGCGCACCTGATGTCAGCGCCGCCTGTACAGCCGCTTTTGGCCCATTAGATACAGCGATGGACACATCTTGTGTACTGTCGTTTCGTGACTTGCAAGGCGCACTTGGCGCAGCAGGATGGCGCGAAAAAGGCGTCCCGATAGACAGCTTAGGGTTATCCATTTTTCCGCATTATGGTGTCTTTGCACCAACTCGTCATGAGTATGTACAGCTATTACTCGATGCGGCGCTACCAGACACCTGTGATGTCGCCTATGATATCGGTACTGGAACGGGCTTACTGGCGATCATCTTAGCGCAGCGCGGTGTTCCACAAGTAATCGCAACAGATTTAAATCCACGTGCTTTGGCCTGTGCCAACGAGAACTTTACACGCTTAGAACTAACTGCCGTACAGTTACAGCAAGCGGATCTGTATCCGACTGACGCACCACTCGCCAATCTGATTGTCTGTAATCCGCCTTGGTTACCTGCTAAGCCAAGCTCATCTCTTGAGTATGCTGTCTATGATGCCAAGAGCGCGATGCTACGCGGCGTGTTACAAGGTGCTAAACAGCACTTAGCTGAGCATGGACAGCTATGGTTGATCATGTCGGACTTAGCTGAGCACCTGCAACTGCGCACTCGTGATGAATTATTGAGCTTGTTTGCCGATGCTGGATTGTCAGTAAAATATCGTCTGGACACCCAACCTAAGCATGGTCGTAGTCAAGATGATAGCGACCCTCTGCATGTCGCGCGCAGTGCTGAAGTCACCTCGTTATGGTGTTTAACGCTTATCTAACAGTCAACCGTCGAGTATTGAATTATGAGCCGTGATCGTGCCGTGCAACAGCGCCAACCTAAGGCGCTGGCAGTAGATGACGAACCCAGTTATATGACAGAGTTTCGTCAAGCCATGCTGGCGCGAGGGCTTGCCACACGTACTCGTAATGCATATGTCCGCGACCTGCGTGCCTGCGAGCTGACCAATCCTGTTGCCTTGACTCGCTGGCAGCCTGATGACGTGCTGCACTGCTTATCAAGCCTTACTCAAGAAGGCAAAACCCCACGTACCCAAGCACGCATGCTCTCAAGCTTGCGTCAGTTTTATCTATGGATGATTGCCAGTAATCTGCGTGAAGACAACCCTTGCGAACGTGTCAAAAGCCCAAAGCTCGGACGACCACTACCGAAAGATTTGGCTGAGGCGGATGTCGATAATCTACTTGCCTCGCCTGATACTAGCACTGCGCTAGGACTCCGTGATAAAGCCATGCTAGAGGTGCTATATGCCTGCGGTCTGCGTGTGAGTGAATTGATTAATCTCTCATTAGAACAAGTGAATCTAAACTCAGGTTGGCTACAAATCACGGGTAAAGGCAATAAAACGCGACTGGTGCCCCTCGGCGAATATGCAGCGGATGCATTGGAAGATTATCTGTCTCATGCTCGTGGAGACTTGATTGCTCATTTGAAATCAGGAAATTGCCAAGCGGTGTTTTTAACGGCGCAAGGTGGCTATATGACGCGGCAAAACTTTTGGTATTTGCTTAAAAAATACGCCAAAGTCGCCAGTATCGATAAAGAATTGTCACCGCATACGCTACGCCACGCTTTTGCCACGCATTTGCTAAATCATGGCGCTGATCTTCGTAGCGTACAGTTATTACTTGGGCACAGTGATTTATCAACCACGCAAATCTATACCCACGTGGCGACAGCGAGATTGCAGAAATTGCATGCGGAGCATCATCCGCGAGGTTAGCATTGAAGTTTAATATTTATTAATGATCGTCAAAAGGATTACAAAGTGTCGCAAGCTCAGACACCTCCCTTGCATACTCTAACTGAAAAGCAAAATTTTGCTCTCAAGAAATTAACCATTATGTGTTATTTAGAAGGCACGTCTTTTCTACTGTTGCTGGGTATCGCCATGCCATTAAAATATATGCTGGGTATGCCTGAAGCAGTGAGTTATGTCGGCCCATTGTATGGGATACTATTCGTTGCTTATATCATAGTGCTGATCATCACAGCGAGCAAAATAAAAATGCCCCTACGGGCACTGCCTGCAGGTGTAGTTGGATCTTTCTTGCCATTTGGCCCGTTTATATTTGATCACTTGTTTAAGAAGCATTTGAGAGGGTAACCCATCTTTTTTGATTGTGTTAATTTTAGACTTGGTGAGTTACGCATCCGCTAGCTCACCCTGCGCGCTTATAGGTAGGGTAAAACATGCTGACTGTAAGAGAAATAAGAGATATTTTAAATTATAATTTTGTGTGGCCGATAACTAATGGCAAAATCTATCAATTAAATAATGATAAAGATAGTATCTGCTATGATAATTTATGTGGCGAGCTAAAATTTAACGAGAACAAGCAGTTAGAGTTCTATGTTGAGAAGGAAATTAGCTATTCTGAGCAGAAAGTTTTATATGAACAACAAGAGCAAATAGCATCTAGTCTACAAAGTGGTAAGATGTATAAGCAGTTTCAATTTTCTAAATTGGAATTCACTGATAAAAAAGATCGAGTTTGGATTTCTAGCAGGATTCTAACTATCAGCGGGTTAAAACTAAATTCTAGAAAAATTATCATTAGTTTAATCATTGACAATATTAACCTGACCAATATTTTTCGTAATAACAGCTCTCTATATTCTTATTCTTCTGATGATATAAATATTATTCCTAATAATTACTCAAGAACTCTCACTGGACAAAATAGGTTAAATAAATATGAGTTGAAAATACGAAATACCTCAGTTCTTCAAATAAGAAAGTTTGAAAAAAACTATATATACTCGATATATTCTAATATTGAATCAAAGGCAGTAATATTTCGTATAT